>NZ_PQDH01000010.1 GCF_002964605.1 Vallitalea okinawensis | reverse complement strand
TTATAAATATGGAAGAAAAATCCAACTAACTATACATAGCCAGATTGGATTTTTACACAATTAATGTTACACTCCCGCCACTTCTCTTCTTAGGAAAATATTAATCTTTATTGAAGTATACCTTTACCTCCACGATTACCTTTCATTCCACCTTGTGATCCCTGCATACCACCTCTTGGACCAAACTCAATATCCATTTCTTCCATCTTATCAGCCATAGCAGTTCTAAATTCATCTACTAAATCATTTTCTACTACTAAGTCTCTGAAATCTTTAAAATCTTCAACTAATGTTTTGGCTTCATCTACAGATATACCTGCTACCTCTGCATAAGCTTCAGCGTGAGCTTCATAAAGTTCTGCCTCTTGCTCTTCTGTTAATGCTACTCCACCTCGTGGTCCCTGCATGCCACCCTTAAAACCATATTCAATTCCTGCTTCTTCTAAATATTCAACCATAGCAGTTCTAAACTCATCTACTAAATCATTTTCTTCTATTAGGTCTCTAAAATCTCTAAAATCTTCGACTAATGCTTGCGCTTCATCTACAGATACACCTGTTACTTCTGCATAAGCTTTCGCATGAATCTCTAATAACTCTGCTTCTTGATCTTCTGTTAATGCTACTCCACCTCGTGATCCTTGCATACCACCCTTAAATCCGAAATCAATTCCTGCTTCTTCTAAATATGTTGCTATTGCAGTTCCAAATTCTTCTCTTAAATCGTCTTCTGCCACTAATTCTCTAAAACCTCTAAAATCTTCAACCAATGCTTTTGCTTCATCTACTGTTACACCAGCTGCTTCTGCATAAGCTTTAGCGTGGATTTCAAGAAGCTCTGCCTCTTGCTCTTCTGTCAATGTAACGCCACCTTGTTGACCTTTAAAGCTGCCATTCTGCATTCCTTTACCCATGCCACCTCTAACTCCAGCTTGGTTGCCACCTTTGAAGCCTCTTTCCATCATTGGTACTGTTGTTGTATCGCTTTCAACTTCATTAGCTGATACGCTAAAACTTGCAGCTGTTACTGTCGTACATAATAATCCTAATGCAACTAATTTCTTCATCTTCATACTCATCATCACTCCAATAAATTTTTTCATTAAGGTAGTGAGCTACTGTATCTTCCCCGATTAGTCATCTTATCTTTCGCTCATCCTTAACTTTGACTTTATTATATCCATGAAATATGGAGAAGTTATGAAAATCCAATGAAGATTTCATGATTAACAGATTATTCATATTTCTGACTCTTGTCTGAAACATAAATGAAAGTTTTCAATTAACAAGGAACTGACTGTTCTAAAAAATTAGAAAATCCAAGAGCTAAATGCCCTTGGATCCTTTTATTCACATATTTCACCATGCAATTTATAGCCTTCCTTCAACATTGGATAAAGCTTTTTATAAAACTCATAAATTGTATCGTATTTATCCACATGATCCACAAGTGTTTCGGTGATATCTTTTTCTCTTATCATTTCTCCACAAGCTTCTTCTATAGAATCATAAAGCCCTACACCAACTCCAGCTAAGATAGCTACACCAAATGCAGGACCTTCAGATGAATTGATGGTTCGTACACTATTATTGAAAATATCAGCTTGCATTTGTCGCCATAGAGGACTCTTGTTTCCACCACCAGATACGCGAATGTTCTCAATAGGAATACCTAAGTCTTTAATCAATTCAAGGCAGTCTCTTAAACTGTAGGTTACCCCTTCCATAATCGCTCTAATCATCTCATTTTTACGATGGGAAGGTGTTAGTCCAAAGAAAACACCTTTAGCATGAGGATCAAGATGAGGTGTTCTTTCTCCCATAAGGTAAGGTAAGTATACTAATCCTTTCGATCCAACTGGTGATTTTTCTGCTTCACCACCCATTAGCTCATAGGGGTCAATGCCCATCTTATCAGCTATACTCATTTCTTCGTCGCAGAAATTATCTCTGAACCATTTTAATGACAGACCTGCTCCTTGTGTAACACCCATCACATGCCATGTACCAGGTACAGCATGACAGAATGTTTGTATACGACCTTCTATGTCTTTCACGACTCTATCTGTATGAGCAAAGACAACCCCCGAAGAACCGATGGTAGAGGAGATAATGCCTTCTTTAATGATACCATTACCGATAGCACCAGCTGCTTGGTCTCCAGCACCACCTACGACTGCTGTACCTACCGCTAATCCCGTTAACTGGCTAACAAACTCAGTCACATGTCCAGTCACTTCATAGGATTCATATACTTTTGCTAAAAGTGATTGATCAATATTTAGAAGCCTTAGTAACTCATGGCTCCAATTTCTTTTTTCTATATCAATCAACTGCATACCACTAGCATCGGATACTTCTGTTGCAAATTCCCCTGTTAATTTAAATCGGATATAATCCTTAGGTAATAGAATGTGCTTAGTCTTCTTGTAATTTTCAGGTTCATTTTGCATAACCCATAATATCTTTGATGCAGTAAATCCTGTAATGGCTGGGTTACCTGTTATATCGATGAGTTTTTCGCGCCCAACTATTTCTGTCATATAGTCACATTGCTTTTCCGTTCTCTGATCACACCAGATAATCGAAGGACGAATAACATCATTGTTTTCATCCAACATGACAAGTCCATGCATTTGTCCTGATAAACCAATACCCTTGATATCTTCAGGGTCAATATTTGCTTTCTTTATAACTTGACTGATTGTACGATGAACAGCGTTCCACCAATCCTCTGGTTCTTGTTCAGCCCAACCAAGATAAGGTTGAGAGAGAGGATATTCTTCTAAAGCGCTGGCTATTGTATGCCCTTCTTTATCAAATAAAACAGTCTTCGTACCTGACGTTCCAATATCTATTCCTAAAAGATATGCGGTCATTTCTTCCCTCCTAGATGACTTTCTCAGTTCCATATAATAATTGTAAGAGAGGTAATAATGATGCTCCTAAGACAGCTGCTTTCCCATCAAGATTTGAGATAATAATTTTATTATCTCTTTGGCTATAAAATATATTGCCTGAATAGATTTTATTGATAAGCTCATGGTAATAATCATCACCATACTTGCTCATTTCTCCTCCGATAACGATGTAATGGGGATCGAGAGCAAATAAGATATTACGTAAGCCTAGAGCCAAATAATCCGTATATTGATTTAGGACCTGAATCGCATCATGGTCACCTTCTCTAAATCGCTTTACTATGTCTTCGATTTTTAATTCTTGATTAGCTTTTTCTTTGTATAATCGTTGTAAGCCTAATGTTGATACAAAGGTTTCCCAACATCCTATACTTCCACAATTGCAAGAAGGTCCTTCTGGATTGACTACCATATGACCAAATTCACCAGCTCGATCATTTTTCCCTTTATAAAGATAGCCTTTTATAACAATACCTGTACCTACCCCTTCATTGATCGAGATATAGATAAGATTACGCATCTGTTTTGCCACCCCTAAAAGGCTCTCGCTAATAGCAGAAGCATTGGCTTCATTCTCAATATAAACACTTGTACCAAATAGATCCTCATATTTATGAAAATCAATATTCTTATAAGATGCATTGGGTGCCATTTCAAAGATTAGTTTATTTTCATTAACGGTACCATGAAGAGAAAATCCAACACCTAATAGATTACTTCGCTTTATATCATGCTTTTCCAGCATTTCCTTTAATGCCCCATCGATAGTAGTCATAACCTCATCTGTATCATCTTGTAGAAGTTGTAACTCTTTTTGGCTTATAATATGGGACTTAAGATTAGTTATGATGATTGATATACCATGAGGACGTATATCCACGCCTACACTGTACTTAGCATCAGGCAAAAATTCCATAACAATGGGCTTTCTTCCTCCTGTAGAGACAGCCATTCCTGCTTCTCTCACAAAACCTTCTTCAATGAGCGTATTCACATTATGTGTCACAGTAGGAATACTGATTCCTAAGGTTTTTGCTATATCTTGTTTTGTCAACTGACCTTCTTTATAAAGCAACTGTAATATTTTCTTACTATTAGACATTTTGATTGCTTCACGATCGATATCCTTTAATAAAAACATAGTTTCACTCTTTCTATATATACATTAAGCTAAGCACTTATTACTCCATTCATTACTCTAGTATTTTTTCTATTATACCACAAATAATAATGGAACACTTACATACACTATTATCTTCATAAAGCGCGATGATCATGAGTCGCTTTCATTGCTCACTTCATTAGAGCTCATCATACAGAAAGCCTGTAAGGAGTTCTAGCCACGGATGGGGAGCCCAGCTGTCTAGGACATGGTCGCCTTTCCAACTGGCGAAATAGATCTCCTTACAGGTTTGACTCTAGAGATAGCATTACTTGTATTTAAACAGATAAAGAATGAACTAATCTATCATATAATCATTTAAAATGCCTTCTAGCATTTCTTGACGTCCGGATTCATTACGAATACCATCTAAGCTTAATGCATATTGTGATAATGACTCGAAATCTACTTCTCCATCAATGATTTTCTTACCAATCCCACTATTAAAGCTACTATAACGTTGTGCTGTAAAGTTTTCAAATACCTTATCTTCTAATAAGCGATGTGCAACTTTTAATCCTTTTGCAAATGCATCCATACCAGCAATATGAGCATAGAATAAATCCTCAGGCTCAAATGATCCACGGCGTACTTTAGCATCAAAGTTAAGACCACCTTTGTGTAATCCACCATTTTTAAGAATTTCGTACATAGCCATAGTTGTTGTATAAAGATCTGTGGGGAACTGATCTGTATCCCAGCCTAGTAGCATATCCCCTTGATTGGCATCTACACTACCTAATAAACCATTAATCCTTGCTAAATGAAGTTCATGTTGTAGTGTATGACCCGCTAACGTAGCATGATTCGTTTCGATATTCATTTTGAAGTACTTATCAAGATCATATGTCTTTAAGAAGCCAATAACAGTCGCTGTATCAAAGTCATACTGGTGTTTAGTAGGTTCTTTTGGTTTTGGTTCGATTAAGAATTGACCTTCAAAGCCAATCTTTTTCGCATAATCTACAGCCATATGCATGAAGCCAGCTAAGTTATCTAGTTCTAATTTCATATCTGTGTTCAATAATGTCTCATAACCTTCTCTCCCGCCCCAGAACACATAGTTTTCTCCGCCAAGCTCTTTGGTGATATCCATTGCTTTCTTTACTTGCGCTGCTGCTATAGCATATACATCTGCATTACAAGTTGTGGCTGCTCCATGTACATATCTTGGGTTTGAGAAATTATTTGCTGTACCCCAAAGTAGTTTTTTGCCAGTATCTTTCATATAGTCTTTCATTATAGCAGTGATGGTATCTAGATTTTTTTGAAATTCCCTCAAACTACTTCCTTGTGGTGCGATATCTGCATCATGGAAACAGAAGAAAGGAATATTCAATTTCACCATTAATTCAAATGCTGCCTCGACACGAGCTTTAGCTATATCCATTGGATCAGTGTAGCTATCCCATGATCTTTGCATCGTTCCTGCGCCAAATGGATCTGACCCTTCACCTGTAAGTGTATGCCAGTAAGCCATTGAAAAACGTAAATGTTCTTCCATTGTTTTATTTCCAACTACCTCAGATGGATTATAGTGCTTGAATGCTAATGGGTTTCTAGAACCCTTACCTTCGAATTTAATTTGATCGACTTTAAACATGGTAAGAATACCTCCTCAAAGATTAATATATGTTGATAATAACATAGACTCATAACTTTTTCAATACACTTTAAAAAGTTATTTTAAAAAGTTAAAAAAATTAAAAAGGAGTCCTTTGAACTCCTTCTCACCTCAATTGAAATATATAGCCCTTTGAAAGCGTTTATTATGTATATTAAAACATCAAACTTCCATAAATTACATTATCAAACTTAAGGAATTTGAATTATGGTACCTGAAACTAGGTTATTAACATCTGCTATGTTATTGATCTTCATGATTTCTTCTTCCTTTGAATTGGTACCAAAGAACTTCATACTAATACTGAACACTGTATCACCGGACTGTACTTTATATTCAATAGAACCATCTGCTGCTGGTAATAGAAGCTTTTGACCAACAAAGATATTCCCTGGATCTTCAAGATTATTGATATATGCAATCTTTTGAACCGCTGCCGGATCATCAAAGAGAGTCATGGCTATTTGATAGAGATTATCCCCTGATTGCACTTCATAATGTGTGGGTATACTGCTATCTTCAACTACTTCTGTACTCTCACCTGACTCCTCCACTGTTTCTTCTTCCAGAGGTGTCGCTGTTACTTGCTCTCCCTCCTCAGCAGGCTTCTCTTCTTCAACTGGCGGTGCCACATCTTCTAATAGATTATCTTCTCTTTGTTCTTCAACAACTGGTGGTGTTGCTACAGGTTCAGCTTCTTTAGTTCCTAGTAAGCTGTTAACACCAGATATAATTAAGAAAAGAACTAGTAGACACGCTACACCAATACCGCCATAAAGTGCATATTTTTTCTTATCTTCTGTATCTAAATTGACTTTAGGTAAAGAGATCTGAGAAGTAAGGTTGGAAGATTCCTTATCTCTAATAATGCTCCCCTTTACAACTTCATCAATATTCAACATGATCAATGTTCTATCTGTATCGCGCTGCTTGACACGATTAATTATTTCTTTACCAAGTAGAACTTCATCTTTATTGTTCTTCTCAATAATATTCTTTATATCATCATTACTCATTCCATCGGTTACACCGTCTGTTGTTAAGAATATAATATCTCCTGGATACACATTAAACACTTCTGAAAAACTAGCTGATAAACGATATTCTTCATCATCAAAACCAAAGTATTTCGTCACCTTACTTCTTATTTTATGTACTTCAGCTTGTTCTTCATTGATAATACCTAGCTTGACTAAGCTGTTGCATTCCAAATGATCTTGAGTAATTTGTAATAAGCGATCGTTTTTAAATAAGTAGACACGACTATCACCTACATGTACTGTGAAGGCTTTATTTCCAAAAAGGAAAACAGCAGCAAAAGTAGTTCCTACGTTTTGATCCTCCACTTGGTCTTTGTATAAGCATATTTTATTATTGGTGTCCACCACAAAATCACGTATCATCTTCCTTGCAGTTTGGATACTCAGATTCTCATCTTCAATTAGTCTTTTTTGAAGTACTTTAAGTATCTGCATAACAGCAGTAGAAGGAACTGATCCCTTTTCTCCATAACCTAAACCATCACTGACAGCGTATATTTGTATAGGTTCACGATAGCTACAACTGTAACTAAAATCATCACTTTTCTGCTCGTTGATGATATACTTACCGTTCATATATAAATTGTCTTGATTGTAATTATAACTCTCATTGGGTAATGAAACAGCATAACATTTTATTAATTGTTCCCCCATAAAAATTCATCCTCTACGCAAATATGTGTTAAAATTCTAATAATTATTATAATTATATCATAATCCCAAATTATTCACAATAATTCATTAATGTTATGCGCAGCTTTTGAAGCTCTAATCATAGAGATATGACTTTGGACACGTTTCAATTATATGCAAAATAGCAAAGGATATATAAAAACACATGAACTTCAATAAGATAGCTCATGTGTTATAGGATTAAACAACCTGTCCCGCATTTAATGTAATGACTTTATCAGCTAGAGCTTTTGCATCTTCTATATCATGAGTAACCAAAATAGATGTGATACCGACACTCTTTATTATACTCAATAGATCCATTCTTATCTTTTCCTTTAATTCTGTATCCAGATTGCTAAAGGGTTCATCCAGTAATAATAGATTTGGCTCAGGAGCTAATGCTCTTGCGATGGCAACTCTTTGTTGTTGTCCCCCACTTAATTCATAAGGATATCGTCTTTCATAGCCTTCTAGGTGCACTAAACTTAATACCTCTTTTAATCGTCTTTGCCGATCTTTTCTACCACCGCCATCTAATCCAAATACAATATTTTGACCAACAGTCATGTGAGGAAATAGAGCATAATCTTGAAAAACCATACCAACATTTCTTTTTTCAGGTGGTATATAAGTCCTCTCATCAACTACTGTTTCGTTATTGATTACTATGCTACCGCGTTTAGGCTCTTCAAGACCTGATATTAGGCGTAATAAAGTACTCTTTCCACATCCGCTTGGACCTAATAAAGAAGCAATTTTACCTTTCTCCAAATCAAAGCTTACCCCTTTTACGGTATCTTCATCAGCATTAGCATATTTAAAAGTAAGATTATTAACTTGAACAAACATGTTTATGCTCCCTTCCTTTGACTAATTTTATTATACATGTAAATAGCGATAAAACTTATTAGAACAATTAACAATGACGGTACCGCTGCTTCGTGAATCATCTCATCATTAGCATATTCATAAGACTTAGTAGCTAAAGTATTAAAGTTAAAAGGTCGTAATAGTAGGGTTAGAGGCAACTCTTTTAATGTTTCAATAAACACGAGCAAAAATCCTCCTAATACTGCTGGAGAAATCATTTTTAAGTCCACTTTGAAAAATGTTTCTATGGAATTTTTACCTAAGGTCCTTGCTGCTTCATGGAAAGTAATACCTATCTTCTCAAAACCAGAGTCCACAGCATTATATCCAATTCCCAAAAAGCGAACTACATAGGCAAAAATAAGCATAACTACGGAGGT
The DNA here is from genome assembly GCF_002964605.1 of Vallitalea okinawensis. Lineage (NCBI taxonomy): Bacteria > Bacillati > Bacillota > Clostridia > Lachnospirales > Vallitaleaceae > Vallitalea > Vallitalea okinawensis. The sequence goes on along the minus strand of NZ_PQDH01000010.1, from coordinate 155,605 downwards.
ACTTAACACAAGTTTTCCGCTATTAGAGTCTACTAGTTGGTAGAGCCAATATAAACGGTGATCAATATTTATAAAGAATACCATAACACCAATAGCTATGACCGCCCCAGGAATAGAATACCCTAATGTCGTTATGCGACCATATATTTTTGATAATAGATTATGACTAAGGCGATTATTATTAGCTACTATTAACGCTATAACCACCATGATAAATGAAGCAATTAATGCAACTAAAACGGAATTTAAGGCTAAAGAAAAAAACTCTGAATCAAGAACTTTTCTATAACTTAATAATGCCCAATCCATTAACTGTATGACAGGAATAATGAAACTAATCATTAATATCAGTCCCGCATACAAAAAGGCTAACCATGCTTTCATTCCTTTTAATTCATAGGGTCTTATTGGTCGAACCTTGGTAGTTGTGTAGTTATATTTTTTACGTCCTCTTAACATCTTCTCTGAGAACAAAATAATAAAGACTATAATCATTAATATTGCTGCTAATCGTATAGCTGAATCAATATCCCCCATACCAAACCAAGAAGTAAATATAGCAGTACTAAATGTTTGGATACCATAATAATTAACAACTCCATAATCGTTTAGAACTTCTAATACAACTAAGCTAACACCACCAATAATGGCCACTCGTGATAAAGGTAATACAATTCTAAAAAATATTGATGTAGGACTTTTGCCTAATAATCTAGCATTCTCTATTAAATCAGCAGACTGCTTCGACATGAACCCTCTTGTTATCGTATAAACATAAGGAAATAAGAACATGGTAAAAATGAATATAGTACCTTGCATTGACATGATATCGAAATACTTTTGATTGACGTATATATCAAAGTTATTTCTCAAAAAACTTTGTATAGCACCAGTATAACTCAGTAAACCATTATATGTGTAGGCTGCAATATAAGGTGGTATCGCTAAAGGTAATATTAATGTCCATTTAAAAAAGTTTCTTAATGGGAAATCATAAACAGAAACAAGCCATGCCAAACTAGTACCAATAATCGTTGCAAATAATCCTGTGAAGATAACTAAAGTCAATGAGTTAATTGTATAGTCTTTTAATAAATAAGTTTTTATATGATCCCATGTATCATTGGGTTCGTTAAAGATATTAACGAATATATTTAAATTAGGTACAAGAATCAATAAGATGATAATTAAGCTTAAAATGGACCATATGTTGATATGCCTTTTAGATCTGCCAAGTCCCATTCCCATGTCCCTTCCTCCTTACCAAGTCGTATAAATGGGTAAAAGCACATGATAAACCATGTTTATCATGTGCTTGTTATTTCTTATTTCCAGCCTACTTCATTCATGATCTCAACTGCTTTAGCATTATATTCACCTAATAATGAAAGGTTGATATCTTGAGTTTTGAATTCTCCCCATGACTGTAAAAGCTCTGAAGGTTCTACATTAGGATTAACTGGATACTCGTAATTCGCTTGAGCATATTGCTCTTGAGCAGTTTCACTTGATAAGAATTCCATTAATTTAATTGCATTCTCTTGGTTCTTAGCATGTTTTGTTAAGCCAACACCACTAACATTGATGTGTGTACCATTTGTATCTTGATCTGGGAAAAAGATCTTGACACTTTCAGCTACTTTTACTTCTTCTGGCTCAGAAGAGTTTATCATTTTACCAATGTAATAAGAGTTCATGATGGCAATATCACCCTCACCAGCAACTACTGCTGTTGCTTGAGCACGGTCATTACCTTCTGGTTCTCTTGCCATATTTTCAACGACACCTGCAGCCCATTCTTTTGTAGCTTCTTCACCTTGAATAGCAATTAATGATGCTACTAAAGATTGGTTATAGATATTTGTTGAAGAACGAACAAGAATTTTATCATTCCATTTTGGATCAGCTAGATCTGCATATGTTGTCAATTCTTCTACGTTAACACGGTCTGGAGCATAAGCAAGTATCCTTGCACGCATTGTTATACCAAACCACTGATGATCTTGATCAACTAAGTTCTCAGGAATGTTTGTTGTCAATACTTCACTCTCAACTGGTTGAAGAAGATCGCTTGTTTTTGCCCTATGTAATCTTCCTGCATCAGCTGTAATTAATAAATCAGCTTCAGTATCTTCACCTTCACGAACAAGTCTTTCAATTAATTCGTCGCCTTTACCCTTTACAACATTTACTTCAATGCCTGTTTCTTCAGTAAACAGTTTATACAGTTCTTCATCTGTATCATAATGTCTATCTGTATATAAATTAACCACTTGCTTCTCTACTTCTTTTTCTTCTTTCTCTGTATCTTGATCAGTAGTTTCTGTTTTTTCTTCCACTACTACTTCTTCTTTAGTTTCAGGTTCTTCTGTCACTACATCAGATGAACATCCAACGAATACACCTAATACAGTAATCATTAATACACTTAGTAACATCCATACTTTTTTCTTCATAATATCCTCCTATGAAAGTAACTTAATGATATTTTATATCACTTGTAATTGAAAATTACTTTCATTATTATAATCAATTCCTGTTCAAAAGTCAATGGTTATTATATAAATTTTAACAAAGTACAACAAATTTCTTCTTTTATCTACGCATACCTAAAAAAATAGCCTCGTATTTTCTTCATTAATTGAATAAAATACGAGGCTGTGCTAAGTCCTCAAGAAGGGAATTTGTCTGATGAAAACATGTATGGTTTAAAATAAAATCAAAAAAAGCCCCTAAGCTCTCTCTTTAATCTCGGTAACTAAAAAGAGCTGGAAAACCAGCTCTTTTGAATATTCTTATTCATAAAGACGTGCTTGAATTTCTTCTGTATCGATGTTGGATTGGTCAAACCAGAAGAAACCAGTATCGATATCTTTCTCAACACTTTCGCCATTAACTGCTTTTACTGCAGCTTCTACAGCTTTGTATCCAATACCAATTGGATCCTGTGTAACAGCACCTAACATCGTACCATTACGTATAGCATCTTGCTGAAGTTTACCTGAATCATAACCAATTACAACAACTTCGCCTTCTTTACCTAACTCTTTTACAGCATTTAATACACCAATAGCTGAACCTTCATTAGCTCCAAAAATACCTTTAATATCTGGGTTCGCTTGTATGATTGATTTAGCGATATCAGTAGATTTTAATTGATCACCTTCACCATATTGAATATCTACGATTTCAATATTTGGATAAGCTTCTTCTATGCGTTTAACGAAACCATCTCTACGATCTACGCCAGTTTTACTGGTTTGGTCATGTACAACTAAAGCTACTTTTCCTTCATTTCCAATAGCCTCAGCCATTTTATCTGCTGCTACTGCTGCTGCAGCTAAGTTATCAGTTGCTGCAGTAGCAACTGGTATATCACTATCTACACCAGAGTCAAAACCGATAATTGGAATGCCTGCTGCATCTGCTTGATTTAACAATGGAATAACTGCTTGACTATCAAGAGCTGCTAAACATAAAGCATCTGGTTGCTTACTCATGGCTGCTTCTATCATTTCGATTTGTTTGTCTACCATTGCTTCAGTTTCTGGTCCTTCAAATGTTATTTCTACACCGTAGTCCTTTGCCGCTTGCTCAGCACCAGATTTAACTGCTTGCCAGAATTGATGCTGAAATCCTTTTGATATAACTGGAATATAAAGTGTGTCTTTTTCCTCTGTTGATGCTTTTTCTTCTGCTTTCTCTTCTGTTTTAGCTTTTTCCTCTGTCTTTGTACCTGTACTGCTATCTTTTGAATCTGCAGGTTGCTCAGAAGTACATCCTATAATTGATGCAACCATCAATAAACTAAGTAATAATGCAACTAATTTTTTCATGTAAACCCTCCTTTTTATTTTGCAAAATAATTTCAAAAGCCATCATTAAGATTCTTTGCACCCAATATATTATCTTAAGTCCATTGTCGTTTAACATAAGTAATGAAGACGCCTTTACTTCATTCATTTCAATTAGAGAGTTTTCCTAGAGATGAACATATTAAGCTTAAGAATCAACAGATTACAATTTTGAAATTACTTGACCTGATCATCCCATAGAGTATCAAGTCAACAGCACACATGGTGCCCTATATTAACTGCCTGAGGCAGTCAAAATCTTTATTATTAATTCTTCTGCTTACGTGCTACATCTGCAATGACAGCACCAATAACGATAATACCAGTTACAACAGTCTGCCATTCTTGAGGAACTGATAGTATTCTTAATCCATTAATCAATGTACTCATGATAAATGCACCAATGATGGTTCCTAAGATAGTTCCTTTTCCACCACTTAATGATGTTCCACCGATAACAACCGCTGCAATTGCATCCAGTTCATAACCCTGCCCAAGTGCTGGTTGTGCAGAATTTAATCTTGCAGCCATCAGAATACCTGCAATACCACAGAAAGCGCCCGTTAAAGTATGAATAGCTATTAACCATTTTTGTGTACTAACTCCTGAAAGACGTGTCGCTTCTAAATTGCTACCTATAGCAAATGTATAACGTCCTAGTAATGTTTTTCCTAATACAACACCTGCTATAATTGCAGCTGTAAAGAATATATACACTGCATTAGGTATACCAAATGTCATTCCTGTAGATATCTTTGAAAAAACGGGTGTATCAGTGAAATAAATTGGTTTTGCACCTGATATAACTAAGGATAAACCTTTTGTAATCATCATCATACCTAAAGTAGCGATAAATGCTGGGATCTTAAATTTAGCAACATTGAATCCATTAATAAATCCACACAATGCGCCTGCTCCTATTGCCCCTAATACACCTATCCAAATTGGCATTCCCCACATGGTAATAAATACACCTGCTATAACAGAAGCAAATGTCATCACTGTTCCAATTGATAAATCAATACCACCAGTTATGATAACGAATGTGACCCCCACTGCCAATACACCGTTAACGGCTGTTGCTAATAAAATGCTGATAATATTTGATTTTGTAAGAAAATTAGGCGATAATACCGAAAATACTACCACTAAAAGAATTAAACTACCGAAAGCTAATACTTTTTGCATGGCAGATGAATTTACTAAAGAAGATTTCTTTATCATAACTCTACTTTCCATGTTTGTTCCCTCCATTTATAAGTATTACAACTTTTGCACCTTGAATAAGATTCTAATGAATTATAATATTCTCCTATGTGAGCACAAAGCGGCTAATACCGCTTTGTACTAGGGAAAGGAATGAAAATGTAAGTGCAAATAGTTGGGTTAGTGTCTTATCTAGCTGTTGCATAATGCATTATTTTTTCTTGTGTAGCCTCATTTCTATCTAATTCACCTGTAATGCGACCTTCACACATAACGATGATTCGATGGCTCATTCGAAGAATCTCAGGAAGCTCGGAAGATATCATAATAATTGATTTACCCTGAGCAACGAGTTCATTTAAAAGCTTGTAGATTTCACCTTTGGCACCTACATCAATACCTCGTGTAGGCTCATCAAAAATCAATACATCACAATCCTTTGTTAGCCATTTCCCAATAACAACTTTCTGTTGATTGCCACCAGAAAGATTTTTAACTTTTTGGTTGATCCCTGGTGTTTTAATTCTTATATTTTCTACTTGCTTCATAGCAGCTTCTTTTGTTTTATTAGTCTTAACAAATCCAATACTATTAATAAAATCTTTAAAATTAGCCATTACTGTATTGGTTTCAATATCTAACCCCAAAACTAATCCATATCTCTTACGGTCTTCTGATAAGTAGCCGATATGATGTTTGACAGCATCCTTAGGCGATTGAATAGATACTTTCTTACCATTTACGTAGACATCACCTGAATCCATTTTATCTGCACCAAATATTGCTCTAGCTACTTCTGTTCGTCCTGCACCCATAAGCCCTGCGAAACCAAGAATTTCACCTTTTCTTAGTTGGAAATTAACATCAATAATTTTATGACCATGGTTAAGATTCTTAACTTCAAGAATAACTTCATCACTCGTATAGAATGTCTCATTTGATGCTGAGTCAAAAATTTCTCGACCTACCATCATATTTATGATTTCATCTATGGTTACTTCGTCCATGTGCTTTGTATCAACATAGCAACCGTCACGCATGACTGTAACACGATCACAGATCCTTTTAAGTTCTTCCATTCGATGAGATATGTAAACAATGCCAACACCCTGCTTCTTCAATTTTGTTATGATTCTAAAGAGCTCGTCAATTTCACTCTCTGTTAATGCAGCAGTTGGTTCATCCATGATCAAAACCTCAGATTCATAGGAAAGTGCTTTCGCTATCTCCACCATTTGTTGTTGAGCTACAGTTAGATCCTCAACTCTTGTATCACTAGGAATATCGATATGCATCTCTCTTAATAAAGCAGATGTTTTTTCATTTAAAGTTCTATCATCCAGAAAGATCTTAATGCTTTTCTTAGGCTCCCGTCCGATAAATATATTTTCAGCCACAGTTAAGTCAGGCATCAAATTCAATTCCTGATGAATAATACTTATTCCCATATCTTGAGCCATTTTAGGTGCCTGTATATCTATGATTTCACCTTTATATGTAATAGTTCCTGTATCTTTCTTATGAACACCTGTCAATATTTTCATAAGGGTAGATTTACCCGCACCATTTTCACCCACTAGAGCATGTACCTCTCCCTTTTGTAGTTCAAAATGACATTGATCCAAAGCCTTTACCCCAGGAAAACTCTTGTCAATCCCCTCCATTTTGACTAAACACCGCGTCATTCATTACACCTCCAAGCCTACTTTTTCAGTTATTTCTTGCATTACTGTCTTTTCTAATATTATATAAAAATACCTGCTTATAAAAAATTAAAAAACCTCTCAAAAAAGTTAAAAAAAATAGCCTCTTTAACTAAGAGACTAATTTTACTCAACAAATGGGAAGAGTAGTTTTTGGTTTTCAGGTGTAAATAGGTTTTCTTCTTTAATTAAAGCACAACCTGTATCAATCACTTCTGGTTCTTTTCCCTCTACATTAATTGCATAAGCTTCTTTCACACCTAAATAACCCATATTAAAGGGCTTTTGTACCATAGATGCATACATGGTACCCTCTTCAATATACTGAACCTGTGTAGCTTCTGCATCAAAACCCACAAATATTATATCATCTTGAAGATGTAACTCTTTTAATGCTTTACCAACCCCCATGGCAGTCTTCTCATTTGTTGCAAAAATAGCATCAACTTGTGGATATCTGTCTAAAAACTTAAGGGTTTTTTCATATGCTTTTAATTCTTCTCCATCACTATAAAAAGTTTCATCTAAGACAAATATATCATCATATAGTTCCATTTGCTTACGAAACCCTTCTTCTCTTTGAATAGCAGTAGATGTTCCTTCTACATGGGAAAATATAGCTACCTTTCCTTTGTACCCCATGCCTTTGGCTAAATCTTCAGCGATTATTTTGGCTGCTGCTATATTATCCGTTTGAATAAGGCTTTTATTAGCCTCAATAGATACATCTGAGTCTATAAGGACTAAAGTTATTCCTTTTTTCATAATAGCCTCACATACTGCCACAAGGGCTTCTTGATCCGCTGGTGATAAAATAATAGCTGAAGGTTCCTCCTCCATCACTTCATACAATATACGAATCTGTTCATCTACATCTGTCTCATAAGTTGGTCCTCTATAGTGAACTTCTATCCCCAATTCATCAGATGCTGTTTTTGCTCCATCCATCACAGTCTGCCAAAACTGAAAATCACTATCAATGGATTTAGGTATAAAGTAATAAACCTGTGTCCTCTGCCGTCCCAAGGAAAGTAAGAAAAATAAACAGCCTAATATAAGTACAATTAAGATGGTCATAACCCTCCACTTAGATTGCTTCACTGAATTTGTCCCCCTTCTTCCATAGATATTTTAGGAATAGTTATTACAACTTCTGTTCCCTCATCCAGTTCGCTTTTGATGGTGATACCAAAGTCATCACCAAAGTAGAGCTTAATACGTTCATCCACGTTGCTCATGCCTACACCACTACCTGACCCCTTCTTCTCCATCGTTTTATTTAATACTCTTGTGATTTCATCTTCTGTCATACCAATGCCATCATCACTCACGGATAACTTTAAGACATCCTGCTGATCGTAGATGGCTATTCGTACCATACCAGTTCCCTCTTTATACTTAATCCCATGATAAATGGCATTCTCCACGATGGGTTGCAGTATGAGTTTCACTGTATAGTAATCGTTTACCCCTTCACCTAAATCCAATACATAATCAAGCTTATTACCATACCGCATTTTTTGTATTTTGAGATAGTTTTTGATGTGTTCTACTTCTTGCCCCACAGGAATAATCTGCTTTCCTTTACTGATACTAATGCGGAATAACTTAGCTAATGAAGATGTCATTAACTTAACACTTTCATAATCCTTTAATTCCGCCATCCATATGATAGCATCTAATGTATTATAGAGAAAATGAGGATTAATTTGTGCTTGAAGAGCTTTTAATTCATTTTTACGCTTTAATTGTTCTTCTTGATTAATCTTTTTTATTAAGTTTTTTATTCTTATTACCATACTATTAAATGTGCGACTTAACTCTGCGACTTCATTTCCTTTTTCAACTGGTATCTGAACAGTGAAATCACCTTTTTTAATGACCTTCATGGCATCTGCTAAATCTTTCAGCGGATGAAGAATCTGTCTTGATATAAGAATAGCTAAGGTCACAGCAATAATTAAAGCCACTATAGCGGACATGACAAAATAACTCTGAAGTGTTGGTGTATAAGCTAATAAGTCATCCATATAAACTGCACCAATAACTTTCCACCCTAAACCTTCAATGGAACTAATAGAATACTGTTTCTGCTCGCCACTTTCTTTTAAAATAACATTACCATCCTCATAGTCCAATAATTCCACTATAGGCTCATTGTATAAATTGCTATAGATTAACTGTTGCTTAGGATGATAGACGATATCTCCCTCTTCATCTAACACAAAAACGTATCCCTTATTACCAAGTTTTATACCGCTACACATGTCCTCAATGAAATTAAAGTTCAAGTCAATCAATAATACACCTAAGACTTCATTATTTTCATCTCTTAAAGCATTGCTACAAGATATAACCCAATTATATTGACCATTAATAATATTCTGAACCCTTGAAGTAGATACGACTAACCCCTCGGATTCAATTGCCTTTTGATACCATTCTTCTTTAATGGGGTCAAAATTAGGATTAAGTTCAATATCAGCATCGTTAGCTAGATATCTACCATCTTCAGTAAAAATAAATATATTTGCTATATCAGCTCTTGCAGTCACGAAATTGTTCAGGTAATTTTGCAGGTTTTCCTCATCAACGGTATTTTTATTTATTAAATACTTATTGATATCATGATCATAATAGATATTGTATTTAATAACTTCAACATTATCAATATAATATTGTATATTACGATTGACTTGGTCCACTAATTGTACTACATAATCTCCCGAGTTTTCTTTTACAACACCACTAGTTGCAAAATAAGAGATAGCTCCCAGAACGAATATAACCAGCGATATAAGACATACAAAACTAACTGTTATGACGAATTGGATACTTTTTCTACTATAACTATCTTTTAATTTACTGAACAACCTTCTCATTTAATCAGCCTCCTGATTTCGGAAAGCTTTCGTTGTATATCCTGTATTTTTCTTGAAGAGATAGCTAAAATAATGTGCATCTTTATAACCTACTTTTTCCGCGATTTCATAAGTCTTATAGCTTGTGGATAATAGGAGATCTTTTGCTCTTTCTAATCTTAGATGGGTTAAATACTCTTTAAAGGTTTTACCTGTTTCAGACTTAAAGATTTTGCTAAAATAGCTGGTACTTAAGTACAACGTATTACAAATATCCTGTAGACTATAATTAGGATCTGAGAAGTTTTTTTCTAATAATAAGCATCCTTGATTAACAATTCTCTGCTTAGTATTCTGCCTGCTTTCTAGCATCTTCCCCATCATTATATCACATATTTGATAAATATGAGCCCCTATTTCTTCCAATGTTTGTAGTTGAAAAATTTTAGTGAAAAAATGCTGTGTATCTGGTAAGACTTGATAATCTTTCTCTTCCACTATTTCTTCAAAAACTTGTAAAAGCTGTACCATTAGACTGGTAGCACGTGTACGTATTTCATAGGTATTCAATCCACTACCTTTTAGTAGTTCGGTGAACTCTTTTAAGTGACAAACCACACTTTCTTGATCACAAAACCGTAAAGACATAGATACTTCTTTTATCAGTACCGTCAAATCTTCTTGGGTTTTTTCGCTCCTATCCACGATGTCTTTAATGAAAACCACCGCACCATCACCGGTAAATTCACTGTATTCTAAAGCCTTCTTAGCCTCCATAAATGAATACCTTAACTCATTATATTGTTCATAAACCTCTCCGACACCTACTCCTACTTGTGCATGTATAAATATTTGAAGTTTATCACTGATTTCTTCTAACACTTGCTCCATGATCCCCTTAAAGTACTCTCTTGACATATAAGCATCTTTAGATAACACAATAGCAAAGTATTCTTTTCTGTGGTGAAAGCAATGATAAGGTATCTTATTCGTATCCAAAATCTCTCTGGTAACATTTAAAACTGCAAAATTAATCAATTTGATATGTTCTTCACCAAAAATACACTTAACTTTATCAGGATTTAGTATTTTAAATAATGCTACCCGATGTTCATTACCTGAAAAAGAGATTTCCAACTGTTTCATATCTTCTTCTATCTCTTTTTCTCCTAACTTTTCTTCTAAAAGTAGATTGAAGAATTGCTCTTTTAAAATACCTCGACTATTTAGAAATTCCTTTTTTAAGCTTTGAATATAGTTATCATCAATGGTTATCTTGTCCATCTCTTCTTTAATTTCTTGAAGATTATCCCTTAATTCATCAGCTGTCAATGGCTTTAATATATACTTTGATACGTTGTATTCAACAGCTTTTTTGGCATATTCAAACTCGTTATAGCCAGTAATAATAACAACTTTTACATTGGGATAAGATTCTTTTATAGCTTTTGATAAATCTAACCCATCCATAAAGGGCATACAAATATCCGTAAGTACTAAATCAACTTTTTCCTTCTCTAAAACCTCTAATGCTTCTTCCCCATTGCTTGCCTCTCCTACTAGGTTAAATCCTAGTTTTCTCCAATCGATGATTTGAATAATGGCTTTTCTAACCATTTCTTCGTCTTCAACAAGCAGAACATTATACATAAAAACACCCCTCCTTGCCTATAATCACTATTATAAAACGTAGAAAACGAATATACAAGGAGTAGTTAAATGATGCAAAAAGAGTGAAGTCTTTATTCAATCAACTTCACTCTTCATTCACTCATATCATTATATAGCCTTATTGTGTATTAGTTATTATCTAACATCCACTTTAATCTCATTAGCTTCAAACCTGGAACATCTAGCTTTTACTTTGATTGTTCCAACTTCACCTGTTGTTTTTATCCATACACCAATGCATCCACCAATGAGTGCCATTTCCTTAGGTCCAATTATCTTACCCATACCCTCTATGTCTAAGCTGAGGATTTCATTGATATAAGGTATTATATTGCCCTTTTGATCTACCATCTTGAATAGGATTCTTGTTACATCCATATCTCCTGAATTTAACTCAGTATCATCTACCTCAGCAATCAACTCAGTTGCAATAGGATTCTTTGCGTATTCTTTTCGTATAACTTCCTTGTCACCAACATACCCTAAAAGCAGAAGATCATTCCAACTTGAACCCCAGTCTTGCTTGACTTCCAGTTCATCAATTACAACAGGAGGATATTCCAAACCTCGATATGTCTCTCTGTCAGGTGTATATTCGCCTACCTTTTGACCCAGATGATATACTTCTATGCGATCACAATTAGTCAATACCGTCATAGGTAAAACACCACAACGATCACGTTCTCCTCTTGCCCAAAGTGTTACTGGCTCTAGAATAGGCTCTATTTCAGGGCTAACTTGACTACTGTATACATGGGCAGCAAACTTAGGTATTCTGAACATATCCATAATACCGTGATAACATATACGATCACCTGAACCGAATTCATAGTGTGTATTATAATCGAAGGCACACCATCCGATGGCTCCGCTAATGCTTTGGTCTAGAGCAGCTCGATTTTGAACTCTAACATGACGCAGTACATGTTCGTTGATCCGCTCCTCTTGATCAAATCGCTTCGTTGGATACATATGACCATTATACTCTGTTACCATATAAGGTACATCTTCTTTTATACCAGTTACTTCTTGTTGTGGTCTAAGCGCTCTCTCTTGATCCCCATGAATAAAATCATTCATGGTATAAACATCCTCTAGAAGTTCACTATCACGAATGCAGCGGACACCACCAGTTTGTCTTGTAGGATCTAATTCATGAGCTATTTTGTTGGATTCTACATAGAAATCATGATCATCTTTTGACTCATTAATACGTACTCCCCATAGGATGATAGATGGATGGTTCCAATCTCTTTCGATCATCTCACGAACATTATCGCAGGCAACTTTCTTCCATGCCTCATCACCAATATGCTGCCAGCCTGGTATTTCTTCAAAAACCAACAGACCTATCTCATCACAACGATTAAGGAAATGTACAGACTGTGGGTAGTGACTGGTTCGTACTAAGTTAAGATGTAATTCATTCTTTAGTATTTCAGCATCTTTTTCTTGAGCTCTCTTAGGCATGGCATAACCTACATACGGAAAAGCTTGGTGGCGATTGAGGCCTCTAATTTTAACTCGTCTTCCGTTGAGATAAAAGCCTTTTGAAGTAAATTCTGCACTTCTAAAACCAACTCGAGTTTCATGACAATCTATAACTTGATCATTCTCTAAAATCTCCACTCGAACATCATACAAATGAGGCGTATCAATATCCCAGAGTTGAATGCCTTCTAGATCTGATAAGGATAAACTTTCTTTCATTTCTGATCCATTGATCTCAACTTCATTAATGGCTTCTCCATATTTCTGACCTTCCTTATTCGTCAAGGTAGTTTTTACTAATACTTTCTTTGGATTCTCTGAAGTATGCTTAAGATAAACATCTACCCCTAATCCTTTTCTATCCTCTAAAACCTGTTGAGGTTTAGCAAAAATGTTGTCTATATGGATACTGTCCACAACCCTTAATGATACCTCTCTATAAATACCGCCGTATGTCAAATAATCGATAACAAAACCAAAGGGTGGTATATCATTTCTTTCTCGTGAATCTACTTTAACAGTTAAGCAATTCTCTTGCCCAAACTGTATATACTTCGTTAAATTAAAGCTAAAAGGTGTATAACCACCTTTGTGCTCACCTAAATAATGACCATTGATATAGACTTCTGCATAAGTCATCACACCTTCAAAATCAATATAGATTTGTTTATTTTCATGTTCTTTAGGTACTGAAAAAATTTTTTTATAACAAGATATAAACTGATACATTTTTTCATCAAAATAATTATAAGGAATTTCTTTATTCATATGTGGTAATGTAATGCTTTCAAACCCATCATTATCATGAGCATTTAATATATATTCATCCTTAAAATTTTCATTGTATAACCAATTTTGATTGAGTGATATAATTGATCTTCCCATATTAACCTCCGTATCTTGAAATCATGAATATTGTTTTGATTATGTTTTATATTCATATTATAATATATACAGAAGGGTTAAACTATCTAAGGATTTGAAAATAACTATAACAATATTAATGTGAGGTGATTCAGCATGAATTCCAATTTCCCCACTATAACGGAGGAAATTTCAAATTTGCCAATCTGTCTATCTTGTATTGGATACGATTTTGAGGAAAACGGAATTAAAAGATTACAAGGTTACCCAACCTATCAATGGATACAATGCGAAACCGGAAAAGGGCGTCTTATTCTTCGTGGCAAGGAGTATACCATCACCCCCTCTCACGGTATGTTTATTTATCCCGATGTACCTCATGAATATTATCCAATTGAAAGACCATGGAAAACAAGCTGGATAGGCTTCAATGGAAAAGGACTATCTGATATCTTGTCCTTGATAGGACTTACTGAAACAAATGTGTATATTATGAAAAACAGTAACTTTCTTCATAATATGCTCATTAATTGTTTTAAAATCGTTGAATCCAATAAAGCTCTATGGCAAGTAGAGGTTTCTGCCTATCTCTATAACTTTTTACTGGAGTTAGTTAAACATGTTACACGTTTAGATCATGTATCACTCCAACAACACTTCAACCGACTTGAACCTGTTTTGAACTATATTGATCGTCACCATAGCAGCCCATTTTCAATGGATCATTTAGCTTCTCTAATCGACGTTACACCACAGTATTTATGCACACTTTTTAAAGAGAATCTTAATTTAAGACCATTTGAGTATATCAATATTACACGTATTAACAAAAGTAAAGAACTAATGATCAAATACCCTGGCTTAAATCTTAATGAACTTTGTAGAACAGTGGGCTTTGACAGCCCTAGTTATTTTGGTAAGCTATTTAAGAAATTAGTTGGTATGACACCTGGTCAGTTCAGGCAGTTGCATATTCATTAATAACAAAGCACATGCTTAATATTACTGGAATTATATCCAAAACATCAGCATGTGCTCATATATTTTAAATAAAGTTAATATCTACTTAGCAAGCTTTAAATTCTTTTCTGTCTCTTGGTCACTACTTTTTTGATCACAGTATAGATTAAAACAAACCCCTCCTATAATGATGATACCTCCTATAATATCACCCCACTCTAAGGTTTTAAATCGTAAATAATCGATAAGGATCCCTGCAAATAACTGCCCCACAAAGACTAATACAGTTGTATAGACAGCGGATATTTTTATGACAACGACACTGTTTAAAATGACTATTGCTACGCCAAATGCTCCACCAAAATACAGGTAAACAGGGATGTCTTTCAAATTTGTCGTATTGCCCCAATCAAACAATAAATAGAGTACGGCTGCAAAAAGTATCCCTAGAATAAAATTAATCAATGTGGCTTGGTGATAACCAATGCGATTACTTAAATTCCCGTTGAGAATAATGGTAATAATTACAATAATCCCAGTTATAAATGCTAAAAAATAAAACATATAATCACCTACCCCATCATCATAATTAGAATGCCAAATGCCATAATAGCAAATCCAATAAGTTTCTTTTTATTTAATGGTATTTTTTTCATACCTAGTAAACCAAAATGATCAATAATTACGGATGCAATAAGTTGACCATAAAGTCCTAAACCTATTGTTAACGCTGCACCAATGGAAATGAATGCTGCGTTGTTAAGGAATACACTTATAACACCTATGGCTCCTGCAAGTAATAAATAAAATGGAATACCCTTTAATGAAACCAACTTAACTCTTTTAAATAGTATAATTAGGCTAATTGTTATTAAACCAACTCCATGGATAATAAGTAAAGAAATGAACGCATCTGTCGCCATGGATAACATACTATTTAGAGCAATCATAATAGCGATAAGTACACCATTTAATAATGCAAAACCTTTGTACATAACCACTCCCCCATTCTATATAATCAACATTGTATTTGACTGCATTTTAATCATATCTCTCACTGCTTAACTCTAACATATTTGTGGTATAATGAATTAGGACATATGTCCTGTAAGGAGAATTATTATGAAAAAAGTTAAAAACACAAAAACCGTTAAAAATTATTTAGAAATCTATAGCCTAAATACTATCTTTAAGGAGTCCACTTTAGATCATTTTGAAATCCATTGCTTTAAAAAGGACGAATTTATATGTAGACTTGAAGAGCCTATCATTTATTTCTATTTCTTAGTAAAGGGAAAAGCTAAAGTATCTATTTTATTGAATAATGGTAAAAGTCTATTATTGCGCTTTTATTTTCCCTTAAATGTTATGGGGGATATTGAGTTTCTATCACCTAGCCCCTATAGTGCTAATGTAGAAGCATTAACTGATTGTCATTGCCTAGCAATACCTATGGATTATCTAAGGAAACACTATGAAGATAATATTGATTTTGTTAAATTTCTTAATAAAAGTCTAGGAGAAAAGCTCTTCACACTATCCTATTACAGCTCTTCTAATCTACTTTATCCTGTTAAAAATCGTATTGCCAGCTATATAGCAGCCCATAGAGAAGAGTCATCAAAAGAAGTTATTCTCCCCTCTTCCTATAGTAATATCGCCGAGATGTTGGGAACGACTTATCGTCATCTCTCACGAACTCTTAAGGAAATGTGTGATGAAGGTATTCTTGCCAAAAGTAGAAATAAAATTATCATATTAAACGAAGACAAATTGAAAAGTTTAGTTAATTCCAGTTATAAAGATTAAAAAATGCAGGAACAAGAGACTCTATCTCTTTAATTCCTGCATATCTTAAAATTATTTATTCAATTACGTTTAAACTTGATGAATCGCTTCACCAATTAAGCCTAAAACTGCCTCATGGAAAGCTTCGCCCAGTGTTGGATGTGGATGAATGATAGATGTAAAGTCTTCAGCTTTTAATCCTTTTTCCACAGCTAATATCCCTTCATTAATGAGGTCAGATGCATGTGGTCCCATGATATGAACACCGAGAATTTGATGACTTTCTTTATCTGCTATCACTTTAACAAATCCTTCACCTTCTCCTAAGGTAAGTGCTTTGCCATTAGCAGAGAAGTTAAACTGATTGGTTACATAGGCTAACCCTTCTTTTTTGGCTTCATCTTCAGTTATACCCACTGTTGCTACTTCTGGTGAAGTAAAAATACAACCTGGCACTGGTGAAGGTACCACATCTTTATCTTCTAAAAGATGTTCTACAACTTTAACAGCTTGATAAGATGCAGCATGAGCTAACATGCTTTCACCGTTAACGTCTCCGATTGCAAAAATATGATCGATATTGGTTGAGTAGTTTTCATTAACTTTTATGCCCTTACCATCATATACAATACCTATTTCGTCAAGTCCCAATTTATCCACATTGGGTACCCGACCTGTGGATACTAAAATTTCTTCAGCTATTAATTCATGTTCACCTTTTTTATCCTCAACTGTAATTACTTTGACATCAACTTCATCTCGAATATTTTTGACAGTGGTTCCAGTCATAAACTTAATACCACGTTTCTTCAACATGACTTTCAAGCGTTTACTGATGCCACTATCCACAGTTGGTAAAATATTATTCATCATTTCCACAACTGTCACTTCAGATCCAAAACTATTAAGAATACACGCAAATTCCATACCAATAACACCACCACCTATGATAGCTACTCGATTAGGTATGCAATCTATAGCTAGCATTTCTTCAGTGGTTTTAACGACTTCTCTTGTACATCCGGGTATTGGTGGAAGGAATGGCTTTGATCCTGTAGCTATGATGATATTTTTTGATTTTACTTCATCAATTTCACCATCATTGCGTAACACCTTAATGGATTGTGGATCTAATAAAATACCATTACCATAGATTACTTCTACTTTATTTTTCTTAAGAAGATGATGAATACCTTTTACTAGGGTTTCTACTACATCTTCCTTTCTTTTTTGAATCATATCTATATTAATTTCAAGTAATTCTGCATTAATTCCAAATTCTTCACTCTTTTTGATCAACTCTATAACTTCAGCATTACGATACAATGCTTTTGTTGGTATGCAACCTCTATTCAAGCAGGTACCACCTAGTTCATCTGCTTCAATAATGCATGCATCAGCACCTAACTGAGCTGCGCGGATGGCTCCTACATAACCAGCAGGACCACCGCCAATGAAGGTTATATCTTTCATTTCTTCCACCTCTTTCTGAGAAAAGTAGCTACGTACTTCTTAATAAATGTCAGCGGATTGAGTCTTTATACTTAAGTACTGGATTTCTAGCCGCTTTTACCTCGTCTAAACGACCAACAGGTGTGGTTATTGGTGCTGCATGTAATGCATCTGGGTCTTCTTTTGCCTCTTTAGCAATATTTTTCATGACATCAATGAAAGCATTAAGATTCTCAATACTTTCTGTTTCCGTAGGTTCAATCATTAGAGCTTGCTCAATGATAAGCGGGAAATAAATAGTTGGTGGATGAAAGCCATGATCAATTAGTCTTTTAGCTACATCCATGGTAATAACATGATGTTCATTATCACCAAGTCCAGCTAAAACAAACTCATGCTTACATACCCCTTCTATAGGAAGAACATAAGTATCTTTTAAGTTTTCTTTTAGATAGTTAGCATTCAATACTGCTAATTGACTAGCTTTCTTGAGACCTTCTGCTCCCATCATCTTAATATAAGTATACGCTCGAACTAAGACACCAAAATTGCCGTAGAAACTTTTCAATGATCCAATGGAATCTGGACTTTCATGATCTAATGTATATCTATCAGCTACTTTCTGTACCATTGGTTGAGGTAGGTATTTCACTAATCTATCCACGACACCTACAGGTCCACTTCCTGGACCACCACCACCATGTGGTGTTGAGAATGTCTTATGAAGATTAAGATGAACGATATCAAAACCCATATCAC
Source organism: Vallitalea okinawensis (assembly GCF_002964605.1). Lineage (NCBI taxonomy): Bacteria > Bacillati > Bacillota > Clostridia > Lachnospirales > Vallitaleaceae > Vallitalea > Vallitalea okinawensis. The sequence goes on along the minus strand of NZ_PQDH01000010.1, from coordinate 136,996 downwards.
CTGGTCGAGTAATCCCCATGTTAGCATTCATATTGGCACCATCGTAGTAAAGTAGACCACCTACATCATGCACCATCTTTGCAATAGTCACAATATCCTTTTCAAAGATACCCAAAGTATTAGGATTGGTTAACATAAGACCCGCCGTTTCATCGTTAAGTACCTCTTTCAATTTTTCGATATCAACGGTACCTTTAGGATTAGATGGAATCTGAACGGCTTTAAAGCCTGCCATGGTAGCACTTGCTGGGTTAGTACCATGAGCCGAATCTGGTACAATGATATTTTTACGCTTCTCATCACCTTGTTGACGATGATAAGCTTTCATGATCATAAGTCCCGTTAACTCACCTTGTGAACCTGCTGCCGGTTGCAAAGTAACCTCTGCCATACCTGTAATTTCTTTAAGAGATTCCTGTAATTCGTACATCAACTGTAAAGAACCCTGAACAGTTTCTTCTTCTTGTAGAGGATGTACATGGGCAAAACCTGGTAGACTTGATGTTTCTTCATTTATTTTTGGGTTATATTTCATTGTACAGGAACCTAATGGATAAAATCCTGTATCCACACCAAAGTTCTTATTGGAGAGGTTCGTATAATGGCGTATGACATCTACCTCATATACTTCAGGTAAATCTAACTCATGACGTCCTAAATGCTCTGGAATATATTCATTGATATTTACTTCTGGAAACTCATCTTCTGGAAGGGTAAAGGCTTTACGTCCTTTTTTAGATAACTCGAATATTACTTTTTCATATTTCATAAGATCCCCTCCAATTCTTTGACAAATTGATCAATCTCTGCACGTGTACGTTTCTCCGTTACACATAAGAGCATTTTATTTTCATATAAAGGTGATGTTTTTCCTAAGTCATAACCACCAATAAAACCTTTTTCAAGTAACTGTTTGTTGATTGCTTTTATTGTCTTATCAGAATCGATGGAAATCACAAACTCTTTAAAGAAGGGCTGATTCATTTGAACGTCTACTCCTTCAATTCCTTGTAACCTCTCAGCCATATAATGAGCCTTTTTAATGCAATTACTTGCTACTTCCTTGAGACCTTCTTTCCCCATGGTTGCTAAGTAAATTGTAGCCATCAATGCACATAGTGCTTGATTGGATGTGATATTAGATGTAGCTTTTTCTCTTCTAATATGCTGTTCTCTAGCCTGTAATGTAAGAACAAACGCTCTCTTACCATTAACATCTTCTGTTTGACCAACAATACGACCTGGTAATTTTCGCATAAATTTCTGCTTACAAGCTATAAATCCTAGATAAGGACCACCAAAATTCAAAGGATTACCTAATGACTGACCTTCTCCAACTACGATGTCAGCACCACATGCGCCAGGACTCTTATAGATACCTAGACTAATCGGATCCACATTCATAATGAGTAATCCTTTATTCTCATGTAATTTTTCAGCAATCTTTTCGACATCTTCTAGCTTTCCATAAAAGTTAGGACTCTGTATAATAACCGTTGCAACTGTCTTATCAATAGAATCTAAAACTTTTTCGACATCCGTTTTTCCTTCAGTTTCATCGATAACTACTAATTCTATATCTTTGTAATCCAGATATGTCTTTACCACATCTCTTACCATAGGATGAACCGTTGATGACATGATCACTTTATTTCGTCTTGTTTGACCACAAGCCATAAAAGCTGCTTCTGCAGTTGCTGTAGCTCCATCATAGAGTGAAGCATTTGAAACGTCCATCCCAGTTAATTCACAAATCATGGATTGATATTCAAAAATTACTTGAAGAGTACCTTGACTTATCTCCGGTTGGTAAGGTGTATAAGCTGTAAAGAACTCAGATCTTGATACAATAGGAGCAATCGTAGATGGAATATAGTGATCGTATGCTCCTGCCCCAAGAAAACATGTTGCTCCATCTAAGTTAATGTTTTGGTTACTCATATTTTTTAAATCTTTACGTGTTTCAAATTCACTTTTTCTTTTTAGTACTTTTAATTCTTCTTTTAGTCTTATTTCCTCGGGAATATCATGAAATAATTCTTCAATTGTTTCTACCCCGATACTTTTTAGCATTTGTTGAATGTCTTCATCCGTGTGTGGTAGATATGGATGCATGTTATACCCCCTATTCTTTTAACATGTCATTAATGAATCAAATTCTCTTTTTTAATCGTCTAGACTGCCTATAAATTCTTCATACTTTTCAGCTGACATCATTTCTTCTAAAGCTTCTGTATCAAATTCAACGATTTCAGCTATCCAATTTCCATAAGGATCTTCATTCAATGATTCAGGTGCATCTTCTAGCTCTTCATTGGCTTCAGTAACTGTTCCTGACAATGGCATAAATACATCTGATGCCGCCTTAACTGACTCTACTACACATAATACGTCGCCCTCACTATATGTCTCATCAACTTCTGGTAACTCAACAAAAACAATATCACCCATCTTATCTTGAGCATAGTCAGTTATACCAATTCGTGCTTTGTCACCGTCAACCTTAATCCACTCATGGTCAGTAGTATAATATAATCCCTGTTCAATTTTCATTATCAACGCCTCCTTATTTATTTTTAATTAACTTCTTTAAGTTCTTTATTAAATATACTTTCAAGCTTATTTCTTATATTTCTTTTCCATAAACCGTTTACTTCTTACAACAGCATCCACTGTCTTCTTTCGTACTTGTATACTAATCTCTGTTCCTAGTTTAGCATGGTCAATATCAACAAGTCCCATACCTATACTTTTATCAATGGATGGTAAATAGTATCCTGTTGTTACTTCACCAATCTTATTTCCTTCACTATCTAAAATAGGATAACCGTGTCTTGTAATACTCTTCTTCGTAAGTTCGAAACCGATGACTTTTCTTTTTAGCCCTACCTCTTTCTGCTTTGCAAGAACTTCTTTGCCAACAAAATCATCCTTATACAACTTCACAAACATACCAAGTCCAGCTTCTAATGGCGTTATATTATCTGTTAATTCATTACCGTAAAGAGGAAGTGAAGCTTCGAAACGTAAAGTATCTCTAGCACCCAATCCTGCTGGTAAAAGTCCTTTGTCTTTCCCTTGTTCCATGATGGCTGACCATAATTGAGGTGCTTCTTTGCTATTGGCATAGATTTCAAAGCCATCTTCTCCAGTATATCCTGTACGAGAAACTAATACCTTTTTGCCTGCAATAGTCGTTTCATCTTTAAATGTATAGAATGTTAATTCACTTAAATTCAAATCTGTTAAGGGTTGTAGGATCTCTTCTGCTTTAGGTCCTTGAAGCGCAATCTGAGCATAATTATCTGATATATTCTCTAGCTTAATATCAAAGTCTTTAGATAAGCCTTGCATCCACTCATAGTCTTTCTCTGTATTACTTGCGTTGATAACTAGTAAATATTCTTGTGTATTGAACTTATAGACTAAGAGATCATCAACGACGCCACCTTTTTCATTACACATGGGTGTATAGATCACTTGACCATTTACCATTGGTTCTACATCATTAGTGACTAGATAGTTCACAAATTTTTCTGCTTCTTTACCAATGACAGATACTTCTCCCATATGACTTACATCAAATAGACCCGCAGCTTGACGAACTGCATCATGCTCTTCTATTAATCCCTTGTATTGTACAGGTAATGCCCAACCAGCAAAATCAATCATTTTTCCACCGTGTTCTAAATGCTTTTCATACAAAAAAGTTCGTTTTGTATTATCCAATTGAATACCCTCCTTTATGATTTTTTACGTTTTACTAGATTTGCATACTTCAATTACTTCACTATTTACATACTATAATGTTTCCTATACTCTCATTAAATTATTAGTTAATACTATATATGAACTAAACATTTCGAGTATTTATCTTTAGTTCAATATATATTCTTTAATTATAGGTGAATAGTTCTAAATAATTGCTAGGCTCATAGCAATTTATTGAATTCAACTTATATACATAAAATCAATAGATTATCCTTAATAAAACTATTGAGATTATGCCCCTTTAAAAATAGAAAGAGGGTAAATGGCATTATAAATAAACGCCATTTACCCTCTGTATTTTTACCTGAGAGATTCTACATGTCATATGTATTGCTCCTTGGGTGCATAAATGCTTTCCAGAGTGCTATCCGCTAGCGATCCTTTTGCCTGAAAGTTTCTATAAGTATTTGGCTATACTTTATATTACATCTTCGGCGCCCTAAGATCTCTCTCGCTAACTTCAATTAGCCACGTAAATATTCTGTTACTTTAATCATATTACAAAATGATAAGTTTATCAACTATGTATTTGCAATAATAATTATTTTTCTGTTATTCTGATAAATCCCATTAAATAATTTCTAAGATGCTATACCAAATTGTATGATTTAACTAGTATAAGATGAGGATGATGTTACAATCTAAATAAAGAAATTTTTCACTATTCTCTAATTCGCTTGCTAGGGTAGATAGTTTAAATTATAATAATTATTAATATTCTGATTCATAGTGTATGGTTCCATTAACCGTATAGATTACGAAATTAATTGTCATTCTGAGGAGGTACTTATTATGTTATCCATTATTAGTACAACAAATAACCCCTATTTCAACTTAGCTACTGAAGAGTATTTATTAAAAAACAAAGATGAGGATGTCTTTTATCTTTATCGTAATGCACCATCTATAATCGTTGGCACCCATCAAAATACTATTGCCGAAATCAATTATGACCATGTTAAAGAGCATAATATCCCTGTCATTAGACGCCTTTCAGGTGGTGGTGCAGTCTTTCATGATTTAGGAAATTTAAATTTTTGCTTTATAACTAATGTGGAGAAGAATACAGCTGAAAGTTTTAAAGAATTCACAAAGCCTATATTAGAAGTTCTCAATCAACTAGGTGTAGAAGCTATTTTTTCTGGCCGAAACGATTTAACCATCGATGGTAAAAAGTTCTCTGGAAACGCTCAACATGTTTCAAAAAATAGAATCTTACATCACGGAACCCTTTTATTCAGTTCAAACATGGCAGATTTATCAAAGGCATTAAAAGTTAATCCATTAAAGTTTAAAGATAAGAACGTTAAATCCGTCAAAAGCCGTGTAACAAATATCTCTAGTCATCTTCCTCAGCCTATGTCAATTGAATATTTTGTAGATGCTATCGCTAAGCACATAACAGGTTCTTCTCATAGCAGCTTCTATCAACTGAATGAGACTGAAACAAACACTATCCAACAACTAGTAGATAACAAGTATGATACATGGGATTGGACTTATGGTAAACAAGCTACCTATGGGTTTACTAATGCAATCCGCTATTCAGGTGGTACAATTGAATATCACTTCAACGTAAAAAATGGTTCACTAGAGGATTTAAGAATTTACGGTGACTTCTTTAATAAAGAGGACGTTCATGTCATTGAAAAAAAACTTGTTGGAACTAAACATGAGTTAGAAGCTATTAAGGATCAATTAAAAGATCTAAATCTTGAAGATTATTTTATAGGTATTGATGTTGATACATTCGTTAAAGGTCTTTTCTAGGGGGGATTTCAGTGTGTGAGTATCATGAAATTCTTGATTTTAAAGGTGCTAAAGCTCGCTTGAGTTACAGTGATAACAGCCAACTTCACTTTCCAGCTCATTGGCATGAAGAAGTCGAGTTATTCTATATCTGCGAGGGCATCTCGCATATCCATGTATCTCAAACTGACTATTGTTTAAGACCTGATGATTTACTTATTATTGGATCAAAAGCTATCCATGCCATAGATGACCAACAGAATAATAGGAAAATCATGCTACAATTTCACCCATCATTATTTAATTGTGTTCTAAATGATCCTGATATAAGTAAATTTATATACAACTTTTATTATAGCACCCAAAAATATAACATTGATACTACACCACTATTAACCTTTTTTGAAGGCTTAAAAACACTTGATCATAGGATTCAAAGTCCATTACTAGTCCAGTCTAAAATACTGGAATTAACCCATCATCTTTACAAAAACTATAAAGATAAATGCTCATCAACACATATACTAAATAACCCTATCATCCAACAGGTGGAGCAGTTCGTGGCTAATAACTATGAGGCTGTTATTACATTGGACATGATTGCTAATGAAGTCAATCTAAGTAAATATTACTTCACTAGGTATTTCAAGGAACATAAAGGTATTACATTTGGTCAATATCTACGTGAATATCGTATAAAAAAAGCTCTTAACTATCTTATAAAGACAGATATCGCTGTTACAGAAATAGCGTATACCTGCGGCTTTGATAGTATAAAAACCTTTAATCGTATCTTTAAGCATTATACCAGTTTATCACCTACTCAATATCGCGGCGTATTAAATAGATAGTACCTAGCCTAGAGCTTGAATAGAGCAATTTTTGAGTAGTATACAGCAATGAGTTAGAAGTAAAAGTACCTCCTTTTTGCTATAGTTAAACTATACTGAAAAAGGAGGTTTTTTCTATGCGTGCTCTTATTGTTTATGGTGGTTGGGATGGCCATCAACCTGAAGAAGTATCACAACATTTTAAGTCTATCCTTGAGAATATTGGTTATGAGGTTACCCTAAAGGATACTCTTGCATGCTTTAAAGATATTTCTTACCTTCAATCTTTTAACTTGATCATACCTTGCTGGACCATGGGCGAAATACAACCTGAAGAAAGTAAAGGTATTCGTGAAGCTATAGCATCAGGTATCGGCTTGGCTGGATGCCATGGTGGTATGTGTGATGCCTTTCGCCAAGATGTAGATTGGCAATTCATGACCGGTGGTAATTGGGTAAGTCACCCTGGTGGCGATGATATAACTTATACCGTTCACATGAGAAACTCCTCTAGTTCATTAGTTGAAGGTATTGCAGATTTTGAAGTTACATCTGAGCAATATTACTTACATGTTGATCCCAATAATGAAGTTCTGGCTACCACCAGATTTCCCATTGCAACTGGTGACCACACTACTAATGGGACTGTTGATATGCCAGTTATATGGACTAAAAAATGGGGGAAAGGTAGAGTCTTCTATTGTTCCCTTGGTCATGTAGCTGAAATTGTTAAGATGCCTGAAGTAACTGAGATCATGAAACGTGGCTTCTTATGGGCGTCACATAATGAGGAGGGATGATATGAATCAATTAAATGTTGGCATTATTGGATGCGGTAATATAAGCAGTATCTATCTTGACAATCTACATGATGTCTTTGATAATATTTGCTTAGTTGGATGTGCTGACCTTAATGAAGAAGCTGCAAAAAGCCAGGCTGAGAAATATAATATTGAACATATTCATTTAGATAATATGTATACACGTGAAGATATAGATATCATTCTTAACTTGACGAACCCTAAAGCTCATTACCATGTAGCAAAGAGAGCTTTGGAAAACGGCAAACATACTTACGCTGAAAAGCCTCTGACCATTACATTAGAAGAAGGTCAAGAATTAATAGACTTAGCTAACTCAAAAGGTTTAAAAATTGGATGTGCTCCTGATACCTTTTTAGGCGCTGGCATACAGACTTGTAGAAAATTAATTGATGACGGGTGGATCGGTGAGCCTATCGCTGCTACCGCAAATATGATGTGTCATGGGCATGAAAGTTGGCATCCTAATCCAGATTTCTACTATCAGCTTGGCGGTGGTCCACTATTTGATATGGGTCCATATTATTTAACTGCATTAGTAACCCTGCTTGGTCCTGTCTCAAAAGTTTATGGATCAGCTAAAAAATCTTTTGAGACGCGAAAAATTACCAGCAAAGAGCAATATGGGAAGATGATCTCCGTTAACGTAGATACCCATATATCTGCATTACTTAACTTTAAAAATAATGTCACCTGTCAACTCAATCAATCCTTTGATGTTTGGAAGCACGATTTGCCTTGTATCGAAATCTATGGAACAAAAGGCTCTCTTTCAGTACCTGACCCTAATTGTTTTGGAGGCACTATTAGGTATAGCCATAAAGGTACTGATTGGACTGATATACCCTATACACATGGTTTTGAAGAAAACAGTCGTGGTCTAGGGGTCGCCGATTTAGCTCAGTCTATTATTGATAAAAGATCGGCTAGAGCTAGTATTGATTTAGCTTATCATGTTTTAGATATTATGCATGGTATTATTAATTCTTCAAAGAAGCAGCAGGTTTTAGAGCTAAAAACCACCTGTCATCGACCATCTCCTCTACCCTGCGGCATTGACCAACATCATCTTCATTATTTATAGGGAGAACTCATAGTAGTTATTGATAAGCATAACTATATATTTCAACAAAAGCACTGGCCTACATTATATAATCATGCTTATCCTTTTTATAAACAGTTGTTTAAAATAGATAACTTGTCTTCCTTGGTTAGATCAATAGGATTATTTTTATTAGATGATATTGAAATAATCTTATTAAAATCTTCTTGATTTATTCCATAATCTCTAAGTCTAGGTATGTTTAATACTTCAACCCAGTTTGCTAAGCAGTTACTAATGTCTTTAATTTCTTCGACACTTAACGCTTCTGCAATACTCTTAAACTTTATAAGGGTCTGTTGATCGTCTATTCTCATTACTTTCTCTAAAGTGATTTTCATTACTTCTGGGAGCAGTCTACCACATGCCACACCATGTGGAATTGGGAAGATACCTCCTAATGGTCCCGCTATACCATGCACTACACCAAGTCCTGCATGTGCTAGTGTGATTCCTGATAGAAAAGCTCCATACATCACTTTACTTCTTAATTCAATGTCTTGGGATCTATTTGTACATACAGGAACTAAGGCTTCACTTATTTCTTTTATTCCAGATAACGCTAAGCTATCTGTTAGTGGATTACCTTTAGTCGATAAGTAGGACTCAATTAATTGAGATAAAGCATCTAAACCACTAGCTGCTGATACACTTTTGGGACATCCTAAGGTTAATAATGGGTCTAAGATAGCTATATCAGGTATGAAGTTTTCATGCCTTAAAGACTTTTTAAACCCTTTTTCACCTACTGAACTTATAACAGTATTCTTGGTAGCTTCACTGCCTGTACCTGATGTTGTTGGCACAGCAATAAAAGGGATCTTGATACCTTGATGTATTTTATGACCTATCCCTTCAAGGTAATTTTCTACACTGTCGCCTAAAGGTAACATAGCTGATATAGCTTTCCCAGCATCCAATACACTGCCACCGCCTATAGCGATAACTAAATCAATATTATTTTTATGGTTTAATAATACTACTTCATCAATATTATGCGGTGAAGGCTCATTAGCAATAGTTACTTCAATTACTTCTTTATCATTTAATTGATACCTCACCCCATCATAATGCCTACATGCTTTAAAAGATGCTTTTCCAATAACTAAAATAATCTTTTTAGATTTTTTAACTAAATCTATTTCTTTAATTTGTTCTAAAGCACCTTCCTCAAAGAAGGTTTGGGGTATACCATCTAAATTGAATTTTATCACTGGACCACCTCTCTCTAATTAATGTACCATAAACTATGGCTCTAACCATGAACTTAAGGCACATGATTCTATTAATCATGTGCCTTATTCCTATCCTATCTTTATTCTAAATCTTTCCTCTAGAATCTCGGCTTTTTCTTTGGTTATCAATGCATCTTCCTTTATGCCCTTAAGTTTAACAACATAAGTCCAACGACCATAAGGACTTAATCGTTTTATTTTACTAATTTGAATAATGTAAGACTTATGGCATCTCAAAAAATATTCCTTTGGCAATTTTTCTTCTATCTCACCTAAAGTCTCTGTAGTTGTGAAACGATCATCTTCAGTAATAATGATTGTGGATCGATTCTCTCTTTGTATCAGAACAATATCTTTAGGATGAATAACAGCCATGCCATTACGATTTTTGAGAAGGATCTCATTTAACTCTTTAATCTTCTCTGGCTCATTTAATTGAACTTGCGGATTAGTGACTTGCATTCTTAAGATCGTCTCATGCAACCTATCAATTTTAAAAGGCTTGAGTATATAGTCAAAAGCGTATAATTGAAAAGCCTCTGGCATAAACTGTTGATGGGCTGTTACAAAGACAATCATACAGTCAGGCTTGATGTCACAAATCAATTTTGCTGCTTCTACGCCATTAATACCAGGCATATCAACATCAAGAAATACTGCATCAGGTAAGTGTTTCTCCGTTAAGGCTAATGCCTCATCTCCACTGGCTGCTTCACCGATTATCTTTACATTCTCACACTTTTCAATGGCTTTCCTAAGGACGTAACGCATGGATGCTTCATCATCTGCTAAAAGTATGTTTAACATTTACTGTCCTCCTTGGTTTTCTTGCTCTAGGTGCCCCAAGAACTTCAGCCATGATAACGGCATTTTTTAAGCTCTTTTTAGTTACTTTCTTAATTTTCATATTCATCACCTAACCTACTATCTCGTCTGGGTCATCCTCTTCAGCAATAAGTTCTCTCATACGAGTGTCTGCTTTAATATTCTCCATGTTGTAGTAATCAAGAACACCTAGATTACCCTTTTTCAAAGCTTCTGAGATGGCAAGAGGTATTTGAGCTTCTGCTTCTACAACCCGTGCTCTCATTTCTTCAACCTTTGCTTTCATTTCTTGTTCAAGTGCTATAGCTTTAGCTCGGCGCTCTTCAGCTTTAGCCTGAGCAATTTGCTTATCTGCTTCTGCCTGTTCAATCTGCAGTTTTGCACCAATGTTTTTCCCGAGGTCAATATCTGCAATATCAATCGATAATATCTCAAAAGCAGTACCGGAATCCAACCCTTTATTTAACACCATTTCAGATATAGAGTCTGGATTTTCTAACACAGATTTATGGTTCTCTGCTGATCCTACTGTAGTGACAATCCCTTCACCGACACGAGCAATAACTGTTTCTTCTCCAGCTCCACCAATTAACCTTGTAAGGTTAGCCCTCACTGTAACTCGTGCTATAGCTTTGACCTCTATACCATCTTTAGCAACAGCGATAATAGAAGGTGTCTCAATAATTTTAGGCTTAACACTCATTCGTACCGCCTCTAATACGTCTCTTCCAGCAAGATCGATTGCCGCTGCTTGTTCATAGGTTAATTGTAGCTTGGCGCGATGAGCAGCTATTAAGGCATCAACGACATGATCCACATCACCGCCTGATAAAAGGTGACTTTCTAACTGATTAATGGATATGGTTAAACCTGCCTTTGTCGCTTTAATCATAGGTCTAACAACATCAGACGGTCTTACTCTTCTTAATCGCATACCGACTAATGATAAAATTCCAATACGAACTCCTGAAGCTAATGCGGATATCCATAATCTTACGGGGATAACACTAAAAAATATAGCAAAGAAAAGCGCTATTGCCGCTATAATAATAAGCATTCTTATTAATTCTGATGACATAAAAACACCCCTTCAAAATTTTTCTATATCTATCTCTATTCTAAATTAAAAGTATTACTATGAAATCCTCTCATTCACATACTCTTTCACAATGATTTTAGTACCTTGTATCTCAACAACTTCTACTTGCTTTCCACTTTTGATGAAATCACCTTTTGACAAAACATCTAATTTGACACCATCAAAGTCCGCATTTCCTGAAGGTCTTAGCGCTGTAGTTGTTATGCCCTTTTTGCCTATGAAAAATTTTAGATCATCGTAGATCTTATTATCTTCTCCTAAGCTCTCTTTTAGTATCAAAGTTTTGTTCTTCTTGGCAATCCATTTGACACTGAAATATATAATAATGGATAAAAGACATGTTACAAGTAGCAAGATGATAATTCCCTCAACAAGTGTATCTGCAAAAAGAATAATACCTGCTATGGTAGCAACAATACCTAATCCTCCCCATATACCAAAACTAGGGATAAAAATTTCAATAATTAATAGAATAATTCCTATGATTAATAACATCATAGAAATATACTCTAATAAAGTAGCATCCATGATTGACACCTCCCTTTTGCTACCCTTCCTAAGTTCATCATATTCCATATAACAGCCTTTTACAATACTTCTTGCTTCAAATATACATCTGATTGACTCAACAATCTTGATTATGAATATTCCCCTTAGGTAGTGTTAATATAAAGCTAGTGGCTTTGTCGTTACTCTTAACTTCTATTTCTCCTTCATAATTATGTATGATACTCTGAACAATGTATAAACCCATGCCATGACCTTCTTCCTTCTTAGTTGTAAAGCCTGGCATAAATATTTTATTTTTGATTGCCTCATCTATGGCTTCTCCATTATTAGTGACCTTGATCTCATACTTATTAATGGTCTCACTAATGAGAGTCTGAATATACTTTGGTCCCTCTTTTTTACTAAGAACGGTTATACTATTATCAATGAGATTACCAAGACATCGACACATCTCCCAAGGTGGAATCTTAAGCTCAGTTAACTTAGACTTGATATCGATATCGTACTTAATTTTGTGTTCCCTTGCTGTATTGGATTTAGCCAGCAATAAAGCGTTAATGGCAACGTGGTCTGTCTTAATATGCTTATTCAACCCTTCGATATCTCCATAGAGCTTATTCATGTATTCAGCAGCTTCTTGGTATTCTTCAAGTTCCACTAAACTGTATAGTACTTGTATATGATTTAAGAAATCATGCCTCTGTGCACGGAGTTGCCTATTTAAAGCTTCAATATCAGTTAGTGCATGGTCTTTAATGGATATCTCATTAGATAAGTTAAACAACCATTTAATATCTACAAACATGATGATGCAATTAGTTATAAGAAGTACAGAAGAAATTAATAATAAAAAATCAGCTTGCAGAATAAAACTTTCATCCAGGACTTTTATGATTACTAGTAGGCGAACACCTAAGAGTACAAGTATTAAAATAATCTGGCTAACGCATAATACCTTTATATAATTTGAAATTTTTTTTATAGGTAACTTTCTAGCATCCATACTTTTTCACTCCACTCATATATTTCCATATTAACATAGATCTTAATACCTGTTCAATGTTTATTATTTACAAAACATCTTATATGCTTATCCTATTTTTGCTCCTATGTGTAGAGAAAATCTATCCTTAAATGGCAAGGAGACTTAGATGTTCAAAAGTGGTGCATAGCATTAATGAATTATCGTGAATAATTTGAATTTAAGTGTTATAATAAGCAAAAGGTAGTGAAAGGGAGGTGGAGTATGCGAATACTTGTTGATGCAGATGCCTGTCCAGTTAATGATATTATTATTCGGGTAGCTAAGAAATACAGTCTGAAAGCTATCTTTATTACAGATACAGCCCATGTTTTATCTTCACATGATGAAAATGTTGAGGTGTTGATTATGGATAAAGGACGTGATTCTGTTGACTTTGCCCTCATTAATCGTCTTGAAAAAGGTGATGTAGTCATCACTGGCGATTATGGTGTCGCTACAATGGCTTTAGCCAGAGGTGCCTATGTTCTCAATCACAACGGGAAACGCTATACCAATGAGAACATTGACTTCATGTTAATGAATCGGCATATTGCTAGAGCTATTCGACAATCTGGTGGTAAAACACCCCGGATTAAAAAGAGAACAATCGAACAAAATAATTGGTTTGAAGACGGTCTAGTTAATCTTATTGCTGAACATTTAAATGAATAGGAATAGTATGATACCTCTTACTTAAAACCATCCCCGAAAGGATGGTTTTTATAGAAAACTTGGTAAAATAACTTTGAATAAATTATCAGAATCCAAATTAATGTACTTCACTAATCCATGGCTCTTAAAGGCTTCGTTGATGCGCTTTAGCCCTAAACCGCTTTTACTGAAACGATTTTTCTCGTCTGCCATGAGTATTCTCTGGTATAGCCAAGGATTACGTCTTCTAGGATTATAAATTCTATGCTTATCATATAATCTATTCCCCGCTACTAAGGCGCCAGGATTGGAGACATAAATATGTTGGTTGGTAATTTCTACAGTTATGCCCCTATAATAATCTAGGTAGTCTCGATGAATAACTGCGTTAGCTATCACATCAAGCAATGCTTGTAAAGGATAGTCCTTCTTTTGGCATATACCCCTTAATAACTCCTCTATCTGATCTAGCATACTGATAATGTTGCCTTTAATAAGCTCTGTCTTACCATCATGCATAAATTCTATATAAACATGGGGTAAATACCGACTTGGCTCTATACCATATAGTAATAGACCTCCTATTGTTGGATGATAATCATCTTTTTCTTCTACAATTAAATCTAAATTTTCCAATAGTAAAAAATCATAGGGATATCGCCTGGTTATCATCTTCATATCTAGCGCCTCAACTGATGCTTTCTGAATAACGACTTTTTCATAGGTGATGATACCATTATCTTGAAACATGCGAGCTATTTCTTGGCGATGTGCCACATCTGTGGTAGAACCGCGCCTTATGTAAAAAGCCCCGTTTTGAATCATCTGATGAGGTCTTGCCTTACTTTTATATATGGTTAGTACTGCTAACTCCTTATTCGCATAAGTTATGAAGTCCACACTCACAGGAATAGGTGGGTTACTTCGATTATTGATGACTTGCTGTAGAGATTCTTCATGAAATACTTGACGATCTATGCCCAGTATCTTCTTGGTTTTATCCTCCACTCCAAAAATGATATAACCTCTGCCGCCTTTAGAGTTGGCCATTGCAATAACATCTTTTGCTAACTCTTTTTTTGAACCATCAGTTTTTATACTGAGGGTTGCTTTAAAATCCATCTTAGGTTGCTCTTCTCTTTTTAATAAACGCTCTAACATCTGAACATCCATAGCATCACCTCAAGTATCCTTACATACTTTTTTCAGCCAGTTGAGCAAGCGGACTTCGTTCTACTCTGCTTAAAGCAACATGACCAGTAATATTATAGGGTTTCATCTTTTCTACGGCAAAGACTAGACCATTAGACTTAGCATCAACAAAAGCATTATCAATTTGGTTATCACTTGGATCACCAATAAAAACAAATTTAGACTGTTCACCAGCTCTCGTTAACATGAGCTTCGCTAAATGTGGCGTCAT
Organism: Vallitalea okinawensis; assembly: GCF_002964605.1. NCBI lineage: Bacteria > Bacillati > Bacillota > Clostridia > Lachnospirales > Vallitaleaceae > Vallitalea > Vallitalea okinawensis. Next base: position 121,956 of record NZ_PQDH01000010.1, on the reverse strand, counting down.
TTCTTGAGCTTCATCAACTATGATAAGCGAATTGGTGAAAGTACGTCCTCTCATATAAGTAAATGTCTTAGTTTCTATTATACCACGCTGCCTAAACTGCTCTATAAAGTCATCCACTGTAAAGTTAGGTTTTTCATAATTATAATCATCATTATTATACTTAATATCTGATAGATTTTCTATAGCATCATAGAAGCTACCCATCCAGGGTTTTAGCTTTTCTTTTTCTTCGCCTGGTAAATATCCAATATCATTTCCAGCCGCTACTACAGGGCGCACAAAGACAATTCTTCTATATTTATTGGACTCGATGACGTTTTGCAAGGCCACAGCTGTAGAAAGTATGGTCTTACCTGATCCTGCGCCTCCAGTGATGGATACAAAATGAATATCTGGGTCCATGAGTAGCTCAAATGCCATACGCTGTTCTCTATTAATAGGTTTTAATCCCCAAGCTTGCTCATTATAATACTTCAATGATACTATTTTTTTACCGTTATATCTTGCTAAAACACTATGGTTCATTTTATCATTACTCTTTATATGAAAGAAGTGATTTGGATACACCTCTTCCTCAAGGGAAGGTAATGCAATACCACCATTGAAAATCTCATTGATTTCATTAGAAGATAGGCTAATTTCTGAGTAGCCTTTATAAATTTGATCATTATCAATTTTGTCAAAAGGATAATCTTCAATAATTAGTCCTAAAGCATTTGCTTTAATATTCATATATAGATCTTTAGAGATGAGCACAGTTTTTGTCTCAGGATAAGATTTTTGAATACTCTTTGTTACTGCTAATATTTTTGAGTCTGCTTTACTTAAATCCATTCCATTTGGCAATAAACCCATATTCATATGATTCATCTCAACTCTTATAGTGCCACCATTTGGCAATTCAATACCTTTGGATAAGTCTCCATGTTCCATCAAGTTTCTTAACTCTTTTGCCACAACTCTTGCATGGTAACCAACAATCCCCTCCCTCTTTTTCAAACTATCTAATTCTTCAATAGCTAAAATAGGAATGATCAAATGATTATTATCAAACTTATACATAAATTTGGGATCGTGAATCATAACATTGGTATCGATAATATAATTAATTGCCATTAAATCCCTCCATGTCTATTTAATTGGTGGTGTCCAATACTCATACATTATGTGCAAATAAAAATGACTAGATCATGTCTTCCATAAGGAAAAAAGCATCCCTTAAGTTAATATATGCTATATATATTGAACTTAACATTAAAAGGTTCTATTATGGCGATGAATATATCTCTCTTGACTTATTAGTTGAATTCAGACTAAATAATTAAGGTCATATAATGATTGCTTAATTTAACCGATTTGTATTGAGTTCCTCTTTCATTAGTTCCCTCTCGAGATAAGGATTGATGTTCCAAAAAGACTTAAATAGTTCGTATTCATTTAATGCTTTCTCACTTTTTTTATCGTTAAATACGGCTTTTATCATAAGATTTTTGGGTGTATGTTCCATGTCAATAAATTCAATAACAACGACTTCATATCCCTTTATTTCCAGTATACATGTGCGCATAGAATCTGTTACTAGTGAAGATAATCGTTCCTTAATTAAACCATGCTTCAACATAGGTTCCAAAGTATCATTTTGAATTTGGTCAAATAATTCATGTTGACAACAAGGTACAGATAAGATAACCTTTGCTCCCCATATTACAGCCTTACTAAGTGCTGCATCTGTGGCTGTATCACATGCATGTAAAGTAATAACCATATCCACATCTTTAGCTTCATCATAATCCTTAATATCTCCCTTTAGAAAGCATAATCCAACATAATTGAGCTCTCTAGCTACATGATTACAATAATCGATAACATCTTCTTTTAAATCCAGTCCTATGATATTCACCTTATAATTCTTCCTCTTAACAAGATAGTAGTAAAGTGCAAAGGTTAAATAAGCTTTTCCACATCCAAAATCAATAATGTTAATGGTTTTTTGATTGTCCAAATGCTCCAAGCTGTTTTCAACGATTTCAAGAAATTTATTAATCTGTTTAAACTTATCAAATTTCTTAGCATGCACCTTTCCATTACTTGACATAACACCAAGATGAATTAAGAAATCACAATCTTCTCCTTCTTCTATAATATATTTTTTCTTTCGATTATGGCTCTCTAAGATTTTTAACTGCTTTGTAGGCTTTTTATTTAATACCTTCATACTCCCCTTCTTGCTGGTCATAACATGTATATCTACATTCTTTGTATAAAACATAGCATTTCTAAAGGTTGACTCTAATAAATTCTTAATTTCAGTAAGCAGCTCCTCACCATTAACATTTTGATGGGTTACCTTTTTATCGAATACATAGGTAATTTGATACAGTATACCTTGCTTACTGTCAAATGGTTTGATAGAGACTTTTTTATAAGTCTTCTCTATTCCTTTTTTTAGATTACTTAATGTTCCTTGTATAAAAAATTGATTATTGATTATCTCTTCTAGATTATTCAATAGATTTTCCATAAATACCTCCTGATATGATTACAAATACTTATTATTAATCTACTATAAGCCACTACTTAATTCAAGTCTAAGCTTGTTATTACATTTTAATAACGATACTGTAAAAACATACACATATGGATCATTTTTGAATATCTTAATCATTAGATAGGTTAACATATAGAAAGGTTTTCTATGAAAATACGATTATTTCTATCCATCATACTCATACTATTATTAGCACAGACTATTTTGGCTACAGAACCTTCTTCCATTATTGAAGGTGTTCCAACCCTTTCACAATTCCCTGAATTACCTACCGGTTGTGAGGCAACATCACTAACCATGTTACTGAATTTTTATGGAATGGATATCGATAAGACAGAAGTGGCTGACGATATGCCTAAGGGTAATTTGCCTTATTGGGAAAATGGATCTCTTCGAGGCAATAATCCACATGAGGTTTTTATTGGTTCACCCTTTGATTCTCATAGCTATGGCATCTATCATGAACCTATTTTAAACATGATAACAGATTATTATGGTCCAGGGTCAGAGATTAATTTAACAGGTATGTCTTTTGATGAAATACTACAAAATATAGATATAGGGAATCCCATCATGGTATGGGTGACAATAAATATGGTCCCTATGCGATTAACAACATCTTGGAATTTGCCTGACAACACTTCTTTTCAATGGACTGGTAACGAGCATGTGGTAATTATAGTGGGCTATACTGAGAATAGTATTATTGTGAACGATCCCTACATAGGTGATGAAATTGCTTATGATAAAAAAATATTTGAAGAACGTTGGAACGAACTAGGTAATCAAGCTATAATGCTGAACCCTATTCCTACGCATTCTATCCCCCCAAATACGCCATAAATGCATTAGGGGATCATCTTAATATATCTGGAGGTGTACTGTGAAAACACGACTTATTTGCTTTTTTATGATGATTCTAACCCTATATTTTCTACCTGTAACTGCTGTTGCAGTCGAAACTGATATTAATCATCTTCATGGTTTAATAGAAGAAGGCTTTACAGATACGCTTGAATATCGTCATCTTCTTATCAATTTTCAAGCTGATCATAATTTAGTAGTTGATGGTGTTTTAGGTAGTCATACACAACAAGCATTAGATGCTTATGAAACTGATGATATTATTATTAATTTAGAGGATAAGGTACCCATTGATGATGAATGGTTCATTGTGATTAATAAAAGTACTAAGATCTTAACAGTCTATAATTTGGGAAAAATTTACGAAAAGTACCCTGTAGCTTTAGGTAAATCATCCACACCTACACCAAACTATAAATTTACTATTATCAATAAATATAAAGATCCTTATTGGGGTGGTATGAATGGTACCCATACCCCGGTAGCAGGTGGTGCCCCTAATAACCCTTTAGGACGGCGATGGATGGGTTTATCAAGAGATTCCTACGTTGGTTACGGTATACACGGTAATAGCAATCCTTGGTCTGTTGGCAGCTATGTTTCCAGTGGTTGTATTCGTATGATTAATTCTCAAGCCGAAGAAATATTTGAATACATTCCATTGCATACAAAAGTTTGGATTGGTACAGAGGATGTGCTTAATGAGTGGGGTGTTTCTCAGAACATTGCTTATACATCCAGCACTGAATCAAGTTCTACAATCCATTAATGAAATAATGCATTGAATCCACCCCTTCGGGTTATAATAAATAAGAATATTTAAGAATGGGTGATAAAATGCATACGAATCAACCAGATATTAATGAACTTAAGGATGCTAAATATGCTCCATTATCTGAAAATGAAATAATTGATATTGTAAGATTTGAAAAAACTCTTAATCAAGAGCGGAACAAGGAAGTTTATATCCTTGCCTTTGAAAAAGAATAAGGTATACATAAAGCTTTTGCTTTATGTATACCTGGCCTATGGGGTATTTATATATATTAATTTATATATATATCAAAGTAATTATGTAAATCTATAATGATGCATTGATCAATTTTATACCAATCACCTTTATAGCGAACATTCTCTCCTACAAAAACTAAGTCAAACGCTTCACCTTTTTCATCAAAGAAATAAACATTATATGTCCAACCAGAGGGCACCTGATCAGAAGCTAACTTTTCATCTAATTTAATTTCCTTAAATAGTGTAAACAAATTTTGCTTTTTCTCTTTATCGGATATGGTAATGGATCTGTCTTGATTAATTATTTTTATTTCATTAATTTCATCTTCATTAAGAACAATAGTCGGATAGGCTTGGCTGATGACATCGAACATGGCTAAGATACCAAGGGTTACCATAACAAAAATCCCTGTAACTACTATAACGGTTTTCCCTTTCAAGGACAAGTAAATCCCTCCTATAATTTCTAATTCAATTATATAGACTCTTTTTAGGTATAAATTGTTCCCAATTTTTAATAAAAATTTTTTTTCATAACTTGTCCTTAAATCTTACGAAATGTCTGTATTAATTTTATAATATATGTTATTATTAGTAAATATAACAATTGTTTTATTTCGTAAGAAATCACCCTAAGTTTTTAAGACAAAACAATAATCTACTGGAGAATTGTAAAACTTATTTGCAATATTCATGTTATTAATAAGGGAGTAGGTGATGGTTTGAATCCAGAGATATTAGGTAATACTATTCGATTTTTTAGAGAGAAGAAGGGGTTTACCCAAAAGGAATTAGCAAAAGACATTTGCTCCCCTCAGTATATTTATTTAATCGAAACTGGAAAAAGAATCCCCTCTTCTTATATACTTGAACAATTATCAACTAAACTCGGCGGTGATATAAGACAATACCTGAATCTATCGGAGTACAGTGACCCTCTCAAGCTGCTGCGCGTGCAAGAAGAAATTACTTTTCTTAGAGAAAATCATGATTTTCAAGGTTTATACGAAAAATTGCTCACTGTAAACAATGAAGACTTGCAAAATAATAAGATTAAGCAGTTTTATTTATGGAATAAAGCAATCTGCATCAACGAACTCTTCTCAGATATCGATGAAACATTTACATTATTAGAAGAAGCCTTAGCACAAACGAAGGAATTCAATTGTATAGAAGAGCTCCTAGATGAATTTTTAAGTAAAGAAGAACTCCATATTCTTAATTCTATCACTAAACTCTATGCTGATCTAGGTAATTATAAATGTGCTATTCGTATTAACAAACATCTGCTGGATAAAGTCTCAACTACTTATTTAGATTTTTATACCTCTAAAGTTTATCATATACTTCTATATAACTTAGCAAAATATTTAAGTAAAGACAATCAATATGAAGAAGCCATCATGTACATGGATCAATTTATTGAAATAGCTATCAAATGTAAGAGTATTTATTTATTAGCTGAAGCACTTTATCAAAAAGGTATTGACCTATACCATCTAAATCAAACCATTGAGGCAAAAAAATACATAAAACATGCTATATCTCTTTTCCAAGTACAAGGTCGCCAAGATTGGCTTGATGAGATCCAAGCTGCACTCAAAGAAAAGTATTATATTAAATAGATATTTAACACAAATTAGTCATGGCAATGTAAAAGGAATGACCTGAGGCTATATCTCCCTCTAGTCATTCCTTTTATATAGATCATGATTTTAACCGATTAGGGGTTAATAGTAAAATTCATGATGTTCACACTTTAATTGTTATTAGAATCGATAACTTAACAATAGCTAAATCTTAATTTCTGATATCGAGCATTCAATAATTCTTCTTTACTCATTTTAATAAGTATTTGCATCTCATTTTCTAGGTTTTCTTTTAGCCTATTTGCCATTTCATCAACATCTTTATGGGCTCCGCCAATAGGCTCCTCAATAACTTTCTCTATTACACCAAATTCTTTAAGATCCTGAGCTGTTAATTTCATCACTCCAGCAGCTTCCTTTGCTCTAGATGCATCTTTCCAAAGAATACTAGCAAATCCTTCTGGTGACAAGATTGAATAAATGGAGTGCTCAAACATCCATACTTGGTCTGCAACACCTATTGCTAAAGCACCACCACTACCACCTTCTCCGATGACTATGGAAATAATAGGCACTTTAAAAACAGATAGCTCTAAAAGATTCTTAGCAATAGCTTCTCCTTGCCCTCTCTCCTCAGCTCCAATACCACAGAAAGCACCAGGTGTATCAACTAAACAAATAATTGGTCTTCCAAACTTTTCTGCTTGTTTCATCAAACGAAGAGCCTTACGATAGCCTTCTGGATGTGGCATACCAAAGTTACGTCTTATATTCTCCTTAGTGGTTCTTCCTTTTTGCTGTCCTATTACAGTTACTGGTAAACTTCCTAATCTAGCAATACCACCAACGATAGATGGATCATCTCCAAAATTACGGTCTCCATGAAACTCAATGAAATCATCAAAAATGCGATTGATGTAGTCTAGAGCTGTTGGTCGGTCAGCTAGACGAGCTGTACAAACTTTTTCCCAAGGTGTCATATTATTATAGGCTTGGTCTTTCATTTTAGCTACCTTCTTATAAAGACCTGCTAACTCAATATCAGCGTCTACATGAGTATTCTTGGAGAGCTTTTCAAGTTCATGGATTTTATCTTCAATTTGTTTTAATTCTTTTTCAAACTCAAGCATAATACTCATTCTCCTTAACTACTTGTTCTACACCATGCATTAACATAATTTTAGCTAATGTTTCTTTCATCTCTTTTCGTGGTACAATAGCGTCCACGAAACCATGCTCCATTAGAAACTCCGCTGTCTGAAAATCTTCAGGTAACTTCTCACCAATGGTTTGCTCAATTACTCTTCTGCCAGCAAACCCAATGAGAGCGCCTGGCTCAGCTATAATAATATCCCCTAACATAGCAAAACTTGCTGTAACACCACCTGTTGTAGGATCGGTAATAACAGATATATAAAGCAATCCTGCATCATGATGCTTTGCTAAGGCAGCTGAAGTTTTTGCCATTTGCATGAGAGAGAAAATACCTTCTTGCATTCGAGCTCCACCTGACGCTGTAAAAATAAGAATGGGTAAGCCTTTTTTTGTAGCTTTTTCAATAGCCCTCGTTATTTTCTCACCCACTGCCTGCCCCATACTTCCCATCATGAATCGACTGTCCATTACGGCTATGACAGCAGGGTATCCATTTATTAGACCTTCACCAGTAACTACTGCAGATCTTAAGGATGTTTTTTGCTGCAACACATTAACTTTTTCACTATAATTCGGGAAACTTAATACGTTCTCTGATTCCAGTTCTTTATCAAATTCCTTGAAGGTATCATCATCTAATATCAACTGAAGTCTACCATATGCATCAAGACGATAGTGTTTTTGACAATGCGGACATACTTTTTGATTCTCATCCATGTCTTTTTTATATAAAGTATTTTTACAGCTATCGCACTTTAACCATGCTCCCTCTGGAATAGATACTTTCGAATTGTCTTTTTTCTCTGTCTGTGGAATGGTTTTGGGTTCTGATGGCATAGCAATGTATTTGGTCTTCTTAAAATAATTTTTAAGCATTTAAATCACTCCAGTTTTTCTCGATAAAAGCTGTATCAATTTGATTTTTTTGGAATTTTTCATTATTAATAAGAGCGTATTGGAAGTCTATATTGGTTTTGATTCCATTAACAACAAATTCACCTAAGGCTCTTTTCATCTTCCCTATAGCTTTGTCGCGATCTGTATCATGAACAATCAGCTTAGCGATCATAGAATCATAGTTAGGAGGTATTTTGTATTGATTATAAACAGCACTATCTACACGCACCCCAAAGCCTCCTGGTATATAAAGCTGATCGATTTTTCCTGGAGATGGCATGAAATTATTGCTGGGGTCTTCAGCATTGATTCTACATTCAATAGCATGCCCCTTAATAACAACATCTTCTTGGCCAATACTTAACTCTTCACCTGCTGCTACCCTGAGTTGTTCCTTTATCAGATCAATACCTGTTATCATCTCTGTTATAGGATGTTCAACTTGAATTCTAGTATTCATTTCAATGAAGTAATAAACACCGTGCTTATCTAATAGGAACTCAATTGTCCCTGCGTTTTTATAATTAATGGATCGAGCGGCCTTAACAGCATCTTTTCCCATGGCAACTCTTATCTCTTCTGTTAAAGCTGCTGAAGGTGCCTCTTCAATTACTTTTTGATGACGTCTCTGAATAGAACAGTCTCTCTCACCAAGGTGAATAACATGACCATGTTCATCACCAATAATCTGAAACTCGATATGTCTTGGTTCTTCAATGTATTTCTCAATATACATTGTATCATCACCAAATGCTGTTCTGGCTTCTGCTTGGGCTGTATTGAAGTTATTGATAAACTCATCTTTGTTATGGGCAATCCGCATACCACGACCTCCACCGCCTGCTGATGCTTTAATCATAACTGGGAAGCCGATGTCTTCTGCTAGAGCTAATCCTGCCTCTATACTTTCTATTGCTCCCTCTGAACCTGGAACCACTGGTACACCAGCCGCTATCATGGTCTTTCTAGCTTCAGATTTATTACCCATTCGATCAATCATATCTGCTGTTGGTCCAATGAATGTAATACCACACTCCTCACACATTGTGGCAAACTTAGAGTTTTCAGATAGAAAGCCAAATCCGGGGTGAATAGCTTCTGCTCCAGTTAAAACTGCTGCTGATAATATACTTTTCATATCCAAATAACTTTTTAATGGATTGGCTTCACCTATACAAACTGCTTCATCAGCTAACTGTGTATGCAGTGCTTCTGCATCTGCAGTTGAATATACCGCTACTGTTTCTATATCCATCTCTCGACATGCGCGGATAATACGTACAGCAATTTCACCTCTATTTGCAATTAAAATCTTACTAAACATTTTCATTCACTACCTTTCAAACTTTTGTGCTACTCATGTAAGAAGTATGCTAAAACCTTATTGACCCACTATAAATGTTAATTCTGCTTGGCAAGCTTTTTTGTCACCTACGTATGCAACTGCATTTCCTACACCTACTGGCCCTTTTACTTTAACGATCTCTACTTCAAGTCTTAAACGGTCACCAGGAACTACTTTTTCTTTAAATTTAGCTTTATTAATACCACCAAAGTAAGCGATCTTACCCTTCATCTCTTCTTGACTAAGAATAGCTACAGCACCTACTTGAGCCAATGCTTCTATAATAAGAACACCAGGCATTACTGGCTCCTGTGGGAAGTGCCCTTGAAAGAAATACTCGTTCATCGTTACATTTTTATAACCAACCGCTTTTTTCCCAGACTCTAATTCACCAATTTGGTCAATCAATAAGAATGGGTAACGATGTGGTATTATTTCTTGTATTTGCTTAATATCTAACATACCTATACCCCTTTCATTTGTACGAAATTTATTAACAAAACCATTTTCTGTTTAAATAATTACAGCCCCTATAAGGGGCTATTCTCTAAACTTCTATTTCCATTAGAGGTTGCCCATATTCGACCATATCTTCATTAGCAACCAAAATGTTAACAACTGTGCCAGTAAACTCACTTTCAATATCATTCATAAGTTTCATGGCTTCTAATATACAAACTGTATCACCTTGCTTAACCTTGTCGCCAACTTTAACAAAAGGTTCTACATCAGGACCTGAAGCGGCATAAAAAGTACCTACCATAGGTGCCTTGATCACCTTAATGTTATCTGGTTTCACTTTTTCATCAGCCTTTGTTTCTACTGGCTGGGCTACAGAAGGTGACTGAGTAGTTACCGGAACTGTAGTTGAAATAGGTTGTTGATAAGGTACACTTACCTGTTCTTTCTCTTTTTTAAGAGTTATTTTAAAATCTTTGTCTTTAATTTCTAAATGGGTTAAACCTGACTCATCGGTTAGTTTAACTAACTTTTCGATGTCTTTAAAATCCATACTTATTCCCACCTTTTAAACAGTAATGTTGCGTTATGTCCACCAAAGCCTAATGAGTTTGTCATAGCATACTCTATATCCTTCTTACGACCAATTGTTGGTACGTAGTCTAAATCGCAGTCCGGATCTTTGGTTTCATAACCAATTGTAGCAGGAATATAACCGTCTTGAAGAGCTTTAATACATACAACAGATTCAACACCGCCAGCAGCACCTAATAAATGACCTATCATTGATTTAGTTGAACTTACTGGAATACGGTAAGCATGGTCACCAAAAGTCTTTTTAATAGCAGCAGTTTCTGTCTTATCATTAATCGGTGTACTTGTTCCGTGTGCATTAATGTATGATACTTCTTCTGGAGCTATTCCTGCATCTTCTACAGCTAGTTCCATAGCTCTTGCACCACCATCTCCGTCTTCTGCTGGTGAAGTTATGTGGAAAGCATCACATGTAGCACCGTACCCAACTACTTCAGCTAAAATATTTGCTCCTCTTTGCTTTGCATGTTCTAATGTCTCCAATAAAAGTATTCCTGCACCTTCACCCATAACAAAGCCGTCTCTTTTCTTATCAAATGGGCGTGATGCCTTTTTAGGATCAGCACTTTCACTTAAAGCTGTTAAGGATTGGAATCCAGCTAACCCAAGAGGTGTAATGGTACTTTCAGTACCTCCAGCTAATATCATATCAGCACGGCCCACTTGCAACATTTTAAATGCTTCACCAATACAGTGGGTTCCTGATGCACAAGCTGTAACAACATTCGTACATATACCCTTTGCACCAAACTGTATAGCAATATTACCTGCAGCCATATTGGAGATAACAGTTGGAATAAAAAGTGGAGCCACTCGCTTAGCGCCTTTTTCTTTTAGTTTAACAACTTCCGTTTCAATGGTTCCTAATGCTCCCATTCCAGAACCAACAACTACGCCAAAACGCTCTTTATCTATAGCATCTAAATCCACTTCTGATTGGTCTAAAGCTTCTTTTGCCGCCACAACAGCAAATTGAGTAAAGCGATCCATTCGACGAGCAGCTTTTCTATCAATGTGCTTCTTTGCATCGAAACCTTTGACTTCAGCCGCTAACTTTGCTTTAAATTCTTTTGTGTCAAATGCAGATATAAAATCTATACCACATTCCCCGTTCTTAACTTTTTCCCAAAATGTCTCTGTATCATTTCCAATTGGTGTAATGGCACCTAGACCCGTTACGACTACTCTATGTTGTTTCATTTAGAGAAACCTCCTTCTACATGTACATTCCACCATCAACACTAATGACTTGACCTGTAATGTAATGTGCCTCATTTGAAGCTAAGAAAGTAACAGCATTTGCTATATCTTTAGCTTTACCAAAAGACTTTAATGGTATGTTACTTAACATGGCTTCTTTAATATCATCGCTTAATACTTCTGTCATTTTTGATTCAATAAAACCTGGAGCTACGGCATTTACAGTGATGCCTCTAGGTGCAAGTTCCCTTGCCGCAGACTTTGTAATCCCTAGTAACCCAGCTTTTGAGGCAGAATAGTTACATTGTCCTACATTCCCCATAAGTCCAACTACTGATGAAATGTTAATAATTCGACCGCTTCTTTGCTTCATCATGATCTTACTAGCATGCTTTACGCAATTAAAAGCTCCTTTAAGATTGACATCTATTACTTTGTCAAAGTCTTCTTCTTTCATTCTTAGTAAAAGAGTATCTCTTGTTATACCTGCATTATTTACTAATATATCTAAAGAGCCTAATTCTTTTTTGATTTCATCCATCATTACTTTTGTATCTTCAAAAGAAGTTACATCACAATACTTAACGATGGCTTTTCCACCGAAGCTCTCAATTTCCTTTTTTACTTCTTCAGCTAACTCTTCACCTACAACGTAGTTAATCACAACAGTTGCACCTTGTTTAGCTAAAGAAATAGCTGTTTCACGTCCGATCCCTGTATTGGCGCCAGTTATAACCGCAACCTTGCCATCTATCTTTAACATATGTCCACTTCCTTTATCTCTTTAACAACTTTACTCAAGGAGCTTAGATCTTCGACATTGTAGATCTTTTTCTTTCTATCTACTTTTTTAACAAAAGAACTTAATGATCTACCTGGTCCGATCTCAATGAAAGTTTCAACACCTTCATTAATCATCTTCTTAATACTATCTTCCCAATATACAGGGGACATGACTTGTTTCTTTAAGAGTGTTTTTACTTCTTTATGGTCATGTACATACTCTCCTGTTACATTGGTTACATAAGGTACCTCTGGGGTATTAAGTGGCATATTTTTTAATTCTTTTTCAAGGTTATCCGCTGCTGGTTGTAGCATTGTTGTATGGAATGGTCCACTAACCTTAAGCATAATAGCTCTTTTTGCTCCTAACTCAGTTGCTCTATCGCATGCCGCCTGAACAGCTGCAACTTCACCTGCGATAACAATCTGACCTTTGCAATTATAGTTAGCTGGTTCTACGATTCCATATGTGGACATTTCCTCACAAATGAGTTCTACCTTTTCTCGATCAAGTCCAAGAATAGCCGCCATTGTGCCTTTACCTTCTGGCACAGCTTCTTGCATGTACTTACCACGCTTTTTAACCAGTTTAACAGCATCTTCAAAGCCTAGGACACCATTACATACTAATGCCGAATACTCTCCTAAACTTAATCCAGCTACCACATCTGGCGCTACACCGTATTGCTTAATCGCCTCTAATATAGCTATGGATGTTGTTAATACAGCAGGCTGTGTATTTTCTGTTAAATTAAGTTCCGCTTCGTCACCACTGAAGCACATATCACTCAATGAAAAACCAAGAGCATGGTCTGCTTGCTTATATACACTTTTGCTAACCTCAAATGACTCAGCAATTTCTTTACCCATACCTACATATTGACTACCTTGACCTGAAAATAAAAATGCGACTTTACCCATAAAGATACCTCCTCTGACACCACCTGGTCGATTATTTCATTAGTTCTTCTGCTTGTGTAAACATTTCAACGATGATATCTTCACAACTTTGTCTCTTAGAAACAAGACCAGCAATTTGCCCAGCCATAAGAGATCCGTTATTAACATCACCTTCTACAACTGCTAATCGAAGTGCACCAGCACCTAATTTTTCAATTGCTTCACTATCAGCACCGTTTTTCTCAAGCTTAGCAAAATCTCTTGTTAATTTATTTTTCAGTGATCTCACTGGATGACCTGTAGAGCGTCCTGATACTACAGCATCTCTATCTTTAGCTTTTAAAACTTTTTCTTTGTAATCATCATGTACAACACATTCATGAGCTACTAAGAATCTAGTACCAACTTGCATAGCATCTGCACCTAACATGCTCACTGCAGCAATACCTCTACCATCAGCAATACCTCCGGCAGCGATTACTGGAATGTTAACTGCATCAACTACTTGAGGAACGAGAGCCATGGTAGTGACTTCTCCAATATGACCTCCAGCTTCACAGCCTTCTACAATAACTGCATCTGCGCCATACTTTTCCATCCTTTTAGCAAGTGAAACAGCTGGTACTACTGGAGCAACAAAGATACCATGCTCTTTCCACATTTCCATATACTTCTGTGGATTACCTGCGCCAGTCGTTACGACTTGAACACCTTCTTCGCAAACAATTTTAGCAACTTCATCGCAATTGTCTGCTAAGAGCATAATATTAACACCAAATGGCTTATCTGTTAGTGCTTTAGCTTTTCTAATTTCATCCCTAACCATGTCTGCAGGTGCTGTGCCGGCTGCTATGATGCCTAAGCCTCCAGCATTGGATACAGCTGCTGCCAAGTTATGTTCTGCAACCCAAGCCATTGCGCCTTGGAAAATGGGATATTTTAGACCTAATCTCTTAGCGATAACTGAATCTCTCACCTTAACACTCCCTAATATCTCTCAAAAAAATAACGTCAAGAAGATTACGCGTTTTGTTTTTCGATGTAATCTACAGCATCTTTAACTGTTTTGATTGCTTGTAAATCTTCTGTTGGGATTTCAATATCAAATTCTTCTTCTAAAGCTGTCACGATTTCAAATAAATCTAATGAATCTGCATCTAAATCTTCTTTAAAACTAGCTTCTAATTTTACTTCCTCTTCTTCAACACCTAATTGATCCACAATAATTTCTTTAACTTTTTCAAATGTCATAATAACTTCCTCCTAAAATTTAATAAAATATATTTTGATTTACTTTTATTTTGAGTATCAAAGTTTCTTTCCAAAAAAATATTACCAGACCATAAATAATGAAGACCAAGTTAAGCCGCCTCCAAAGCCTGCTAAAATGACTTTATCGCCATCTTTAATTTTCCCTTGTCGGCACATCTCATCCAATGCAATTGGTATACTTGCTGAGGATGTATTGCCGTATTTGTCCATGTTAGTATAGAACTTACTTTCATCTAATTTTAATTTACGTTTGATGGAATTAATGATACGAATATTAGCTTGATGTAATACGAATTGATCTACATCATTAATTGTATACTCTGTATCTTTTAAGACTTCATCTACACAAGTCTTCATAATGGAAGTAGCAAATTTGTACACTTCTCTACCATCCATCTGTATATATTTCTCACCACCGAATAAACCTGAATAACTTGTAAGGAGACTCCCCTTACTACCGTCTGCACCATTATATATTCCCAAGATATCAGCATTTTCTTTAGGACCAAGAACAACTGCTCCAGCACCATCACCAAATAAAACGCATGTATTACGGTCATTCCAATCTGTTATCTTTGACAGTGTCTCAGCTCCAATAACTAAAACTTTCTTGTAAGTTCCAGTTTTAATAAATTGATATGCCGTAGTCAGTGCATATGCAAAACCTGAACAAGCTGCTGATAAATCAAAGCATGCAGCATTGCTAGCACCAATTTTATCTTGAACTAAACAGGATGTAGATGGTGTAAATGCATCAGGTGTCAATGTTGCAACAATGATTAAATCGATGTCTTTAGCTTCTGTATCCGCAGCTTTTAATGCTTCTATGGCTGCTTTTGATGCTAAATCAGAAGTCGTTTCATCTTGGGCTATTCTTCTTTGCTCAATACCCGTTCTTGACTTAATCCATTCATCAGATGTATCAACCATTGTTGCTAGATCGTCATTACTATAGATCAATGGGGGTACATACTTACCAGTTCCCAGAACACCAATATTAATAGTTACACCTACTTTCTGATTAAGTTCATCAATCAAATATTTTGATAATCAAAGTATATACGATAAAAAAAAGTTTGTCAAGTGATTTTTTATACAATTAACAAAATTAACCAATGACCTCAATGACCAATCAGCCCCTATATAATTATACGCTATCAAAGGACTGATTATTCTATTTCTTGTATTTGTAATGCAAATATTCATTGATATTGGTTAGAGATTTAATCAACAAGTATTGGTGATCAATCTTTATATCTTTTAACATACTTTGAATCATCTCTTCATGAAATTTCTCATGATTCTTAAAAGCTACTTTACCTTTTTCTGTTAAGAATATTTTGACTATACGTCTATCTGTTTCTTCTCGCCTGCGATCTACATACCCCTTTTTAACAAGTCTATTAATAGCCGTGGTTAAAGTACCCACTGTGATATTTAAATCCTTAGCTACTTCAGACATGGTTCTGGAACGATCTAATCCTATGGCTACAATAGTGTGATATTCAGTAATAGATAAATCTTTTATTTCACCATTCTTAAGAGCTTTCTCTTCAATTAGTAAAATGCTATCAAAAATGTCTACCAATAAATTATTGATTTTTTCGATATTTTTTTCCATAATCTTCCCTACCTATTACTTAAAAGATAATCATCTTTTATATATTAAGTTAAGATATACTAACTTTAATCTTTTCCAATCTTAAACTTATAATACATTATAGCAAAATTTCATCATCTTTTAAACACATATTTTAATCACCGCCTCTCTTATATTCATAATTTTCCACTAACAATTGACATAGCTGAATATGAATCCATATAACTTATTCCAGCATTGTTATCCAAAATAATCAGTTATATGAGGTTGCTCTCTACAATACTTCGTTTTTTTGCTGGATTTATCTTTTACATTGAGGAATCTTTATTGAATTCGTTTCTAAAATACTATAAAATAAAATACAGTAGGTTTTATTGACAAGGTTTGAATCAACGGAGGATGCGTATGAATATTGTAGTGATTTATAGACAAAACTTTAAAAATTTCATAAAACTACTCTTTTTCTTCTATTTAATAGCATTATGCTATGTTCTTTTCTTTATTTCAACAAGAGTAGATACATATAATAATATTAATCTTATTCCTTTAAGGACTATTCGCCTTTATATCAATTACTTTGATTATTTCACATTCTCCATATGGTTTTTGAACATATTTGGTAATATCCTCTTATTTATACCTTTTGGATGTTTATTACCTCTCATATCCAAGATCAATCGTTTTTGGTCAGTATTATTAGTCTCTTTGATAACAATATGCACTGCAGAAATTATGCAACATTTGTTTATGGTTGGTGAATTAGATGTTGATGATATCATTTTGAATACTATAGGTGTCATTATAGGCTATTTATTTTATAAATTCTTACGTTATTTAGTAGTTAATCGATTAAAGAATAAAATTTCGATTATATAAACTCCTTATACTTATAAATGCTATAAGGAGTTTTAATTTACCAATAATACCATAGTAATTATTTACATAATTTTATTTGTGTAGTATAATACTATCAAATAAAGAAAAAATAATGAGGGGGTTCAGTTATGGACAACAATAATTTCCAAGATAACAATAATAACGTAACATCTAATAATAATAACCCTGATGTAGGTAAGCAAAAAGGTTTTGGTATAGCATCTATGGTTTGTGGTATCGTAGGCTTAGTAGGTATTTGTATCCCTTACCTCAATTATATACTTGCCATCCTAGCAATAGTTTTCGGTATCGTTACATTAAGTGAGATGAAGAAGACTAATGATAAAACTGGTAAAGGTATGGCCATTGCTGGTTTAGTACTTGGTGGTATTTCTATCCTATTCTCCATCTTAGCTATTGTTGGATTTATTGGTTTAATGGGATTATCCGAGATTGAAGGTTTATATTAAACCTATTCTTTTTATCCTACTGATAGGCTTAGTTATTGTATATAGTATCTCTTTTATAGCTACTATTAATCATAATGAAGCTCAATTACTAATAGGGCAAAAAGAAATACATATTGGTAAATGTTATTATAGAAACACTTTAGGGTTCGATTGTCCCGGATGTGGATTAACGAGAAGTTTTATTTCTATCAGTAAGGGGAATATCAAAGATGCTATGGCTTATAACCCTGGTGGCATTCTTATATATATATGTGGATTGTTTGTAGGTATCAATATTCTTTTATTTCTTTTAATGGGTCGTTATATGCCGCATGTATTCAAAATCTTGTTTTTTCTTGTTTTATTAATAGGTGTCGTATTAATACTCAATTGGATTATAAAAATTTTACCTCAACCAATAACATAGTAAACTAATAATTTATTGATATGCAAAAGCTGCTGGTTATCAGCAGCTTTTTTATTGCTACTTTTGCTTTTTGATACGCTTTAAAAAAATAAAAATGAGCCTACCCTGCATAGGGTAGGCTCTGTCCAATTAATTTTTATAAATAGAAACAATAAAAGGGGGGATAGTTTCTTAATTTACAATAATTATATTACCATAAAAGTTTTAATAAAATGTGAATTATACATTAATAAATAGTTACATTTTTTGATAACCCCATAATTATATGCGTATTTCTTTGATCCAATATCCAAATTCACCCGTTCTTGGATTCACCTTTCTACAACTCCTAAAATATTCAAAACCATGGACATTTGCTAATCTTTTCTGTCTAGGATTATATTGAGCAGGTACAGCAATTAGATAATAATAACCATCATTTAAGTCTAACTTCTCCCCTAATAAAATGTGGTGATGTTTATAATACCCATTCATTAAGAAAGGATTATTCATTAAGCGCCAAGTATTAATTGGGAAAATTGCTATATCTCTTGGTTCTATACGTATCCATTCCTCTGCCCCTTCCTTCTCTTCAAAAGGTGTTAATCTAGGATATGTTGTAAACATTTCATCAGCTTTACGAGAAAAGCGTTTTGGTATAACCGATCCTACAGTCTCTTGTTCTGTTGATTCCTCAATTTTATCTTCCTCTCTAGTTTCAATTTCTTCCTCTTCCTCTTCGTGTGTATCTAAATCTTTTGGTTGGTAATGAATCTCTTTAATATCAAGTAATTCCTTCATATGTTCTAGATTCTTAACCTCTTGTTCTCTTGTAATCCTACGTTTCTTTTTACCCTTACATGAGTTTTCATCATAATCAATGTATTTCACAATTACATCTTGACGTCTTCTTTCTTGGCGTTCTATCTCTTCTCCTTCAATTCCAGACTCGCCACCATCTTCATCTTTAATGATGCTTTGACCTACATTATCAATGATTTCATTCCCTTCAATGACGACGGTCTCTCCTTCTTGCTCATCATCTTTTTCATCTTCTGAACTCACTTCTTCGTCAACTTCTCCATCTTCCTTCGCATCCATAGTCTCCTGGGTTTTCTCAACTTTTTCATCCATTTGAACGTCATCCATAGGTGCTTCTTTTGCTACTATGTCGCCATCTTCTTCAACATCCAAAGGTTGACTTTCAAGCTCCGTATCTTTCTCTTCTTCAATAGCATCTTCTATGTTGAGTTGAAACTTCTTGAAGGGATCTTCTTCATTATAGTATCGAAAGTTTTTTCTCCACAATAATCTTTCCCGACGATAACCGACTGCTGGTGTAATAAGATCTCTTTTACCACTATTATCTTCTTTTTTAGCCATGATAACGATGACATCAAAATCCTTTAGTACTTGGCTGTCTAGTGAATTTGTTAATTCTTTCTGGAAACTGAACTGACTTCTACCGTCACTCTTCACCTCAAGTTCGCCTAAGTTTACTCCAATATTTTTATCTTCTTCTGTCTTAATAACATCAATGGTATATGTATTGTTTGATTTCTTAAGGTTTTTTAGTGAAAGCTTCATTTTTACTTTTCCATGTAAGACTTCAAATTTGCAATTTCCGCTTATTTTAGTACTACCTAAAGCATAACCTGGTGCATCTTGTTTCAATTCAATGAATTCACGAATATACTTCATTGTTTTCCTCCCTCCTATACCAAGCATATCTCTAGAATCACTATATCCCACAATATAGTCTTCCTATTAATATATATGGCAAAGGCACTTATGTATATGAGGAATTTTTAATTCTTATTTAAAAATCTAAGTACAAAGTGACTACAGCCACGTTAAAACTGAATTAGGAAAGTACGATACCTTACGAGTAAAACATCAACTTTCCTATTCCATAAAAAAATAGCTCCTTAGTTAGAGCTACTTTCTTCTAAATATTACGTTTTTCTTTTAATCAACATATATTTCAACTATTTCAGAATCACTCTCAACTTCTACTATCTTACCTTCTGCTCCATTCTTAACAGCATCGATAATCTCATCCATATCAATATCTTTAAGTGCGTCTGATTGTATGCGGCTGTCAAACTTTTCAGCTATTTTTAATCCAGCAGATACAAGTGATAAAGGTAGATTAACATTTACCGTTTCAGAATCTGACTTTACCTTAATTCTTAAAAATCGATTCTTGAGTGACTTATCTTTTACTTTGATTGGTTGATCTTCCTCTTCAACAGCATCCAATAACTGAAGTGCTTCTTCTGTTGAAACTTTACCTTCTTTAAGCATTTGTAAAATTTGCTTTCTTTCTTCTTTATTCATAGTAACCCTCCCAATATTTTATTCTCTTAACATTTTCAATGCTTCTTCTGTAGATAAAAGTCCCTTTTCTACTTTAGCTAATATATCTTTCTTATTTGCTTTAGGTTTGCTTTTATAACCTAATGATTCAATAACATTTTCAAGTTTATTCCTAACAGTTGGATAAGATATACCTAATTCTTTTTCTATCTCTTTAATATTACCTCTATTTTTAATAAAGATTTCAATAAAGAATAGTTGTTCATCTGTAAGCTTTTGAAATTTTCCTAAGGTAAATTTACCTTCAATTGTTGTCTTGCAATTAGCGCAATGAAGCTTTGATACCTCCAGCTCTTCTTGACAAATTGGACATTGGCCAATCAACTTATTTTTCATGTCATACCACCTCTTCAATGACTTGTTTATTCTCTTCTAAATCTATTCCCTTAAAATTATAAGCCATTCTTAATGTTACAAGCAAGAGTCCTAATGCAGAAGCTAATAAAATAACATAGGCATCTACATGCTCATATAGTACCCCATAGAGTATCATACCTATTGGTGTTATTGCTTGAGAAATCATACTCACCAGTGACATAACTCTTCCCCGATATAAAGGATCAATTCTCTCTTGCATAACAACACTTACTGGAACATTAATACCTATTACAAGGCACCCGATAATAAACATACCCGAGAAGTAGAACAATATAATAGGTAGCTCTCCTGCAACGATGCCATTAGACAAGACAGGGATTGCAAAGATCCCTTCTAAGACTGCTACTGCAATTAATAAGAGAACATAGACTTTTTTGTTGAATTTAATTCGTTTTTGCATAGCTAAGATAATGCTAAATAAGAACATTCCAATAGCGACCCCTGATTCTACCGTTCCTAATGCCTTTTCACTGCACTTGAGAACTAATACAATTATAATTGGTAAGCCTACGTTAACAGCACCGAAAAAGAAATTAATAAATAAAGAACCTTTCAAAAGCTCAAATAATAATTTTTGATCTTTCATATACTTCATACCCTCACCCATTTGAGCAAACATATTTCTTGTTTCTTGTTCTTCTTTTATCGCTTCTTGTTTTAACTCCTTTTCTTTCAAATTATATTTAAAATCAATCAATGCTTCTGCAACTGTTGATGCAAGAAAAGATATACCGTTGATCAATAAGAAAGCTTGAACTGGAACTAATGCATAAACTATTCCACCAATAATAGGTCCTAGAATACTTGATAAACTTGAAGCTGTTTGATTAAGTGAATTTATTTTACCAAGATGCTTATCATCAACTAGATTTGGGATTGCTGAAAAAAAGGAGATCCCAAATAAGGTATTAAAGGAGGATAGTAAAACTGTTGATAAGTAAATCATCCAGATCTGTAGACCTATAGCAGTACTGACTGCAAACATAATTAACATTAATATTCCACTTAGTGCATCAAATAATAGAACCAGTTTCTTTTTATCATAATTATCCACAATAACACCTGCAAAGGGGCTTAGAATAAGCCTTGGTAATACTGATAAGAGCATAGAAATTGAAAAAAACAGAGGTGATTCTGTTATACTTAATATGAAAAAACTCATTGCGAAACCGTAGATACTGGTTCCAAATAAAGATACAAATGTACCACCTAAATATAAAAACATGTTTCCTAAAGACTTATTTTGCTTCATTGCTATTCCTCCTACTAAAGCTCTACACCACAATTTTATGTAAAGCAAGCTATAAATAAAATTATTAAATTGCTATTCTCTATTCAAGGCATAACAGATTTAGTTACTTAATCAATATTTCTACAAAGGTATCTTTACTCTCATATTTAACTAAGTAAAAAGATTCTTTGGGTAAAGCTTTTATGAGCATTTTTATGTCCTTTTTATTTATCTTACCCAGTTGGTCTATATATTTTTTTGTTGAATCATCATCTATATGTCGTTTCCCTATGCTTATTCCTAGCTTACTTAAATAGAATAAAGTCATGATTGACATAGCTGGTAACCTAATGTTTGTAGAATCATCTTTGACACTTATCTTAATTTTCCTTCTAATGGACATTATTACCACCTCTCTAATGTCATTATAGTCTATTGAATAAATAATGTCAATACAAAACTTAAAATAATTAATTTTAATATTAATATTATTAATTTTTAATATGGATATATTAATTTCGCAACTTAATAGTTAAAATTATTAACTTTAGAATAATAATAATTAATTTTTAAGAGCAAAAGTAGCTCCGCTACATCTTCTTTAAGAAGTTTGTGTCGTTGGGAAATTTCTTTAGTATCAATTAACATTTTCTGGTTAATCATTTGAACACCTTACCTATAAGACAATAAAAGTAATACGTCACGTTTCAAGTATGTGGAATAAAATAGGTTCCTTACCTCATTGCTTTTATAAGTAAAAAAAATAACCCGATAACTTATAGCGTTATCGGATTGTTTTAAATGTTATTGTTATGGTCGTCCCTTCGTCAACTTTACTCTTCGTTTTGATTTTGGCATTATGGTGATCAATTATTTCTTTTGCAATAGCTAATCCCAAACCTGTTGAATTACTTAAGTGATGATTACTACCTTTATAATACTTATTAAAAATCAATTTCACATCTGTCTCAGGTATACCTATTCCATTATCAGTGATGTACAATTGAATATGTCCCTTTCCTACACTTCTACTACCAATACGAATAATTCCATTTACTCCAGTATACTTGATTGCATTATCTATGAGTAATTCAAATAATTGATACAGTTGACTACCATTACCAAAAACTTCATCATATACATCTTCATCCACTTCGTTTATAAGTTGAATATTCTTATCAATTGCTATGGTTTCCATATCATAAAGCGCTTGAAGATAAATGTTATGAAGCTTGACAACTACTAGTTGATGATCTATCTTATTTTGATAAGATGTCATCAAGGAAAGTTTCTCAATCGTACTTTTCACTTCCATTAATCTTATCTCTGTAGCATTGATATAGTCAAGGCTCTCCTCTGTATACTCATGTTCCTTTAATAGTTGCATATATCCGAGAGAAGCAGCAATAGGTGTTT
Source organism: Vallitalea okinawensis (assembly GCF_002964605.1). NCBI lineage: Bacteria > Bacillati > Bacillota > Clostridia > Lachnospirales > Vallitaleaceae > Vallitalea > Vallitalea okinawensis. The sequence goes on along the minus strand of NZ_PQDH01000010.1, from coordinate 98,601 downwards.
TTAAATTATGAAAAACTTTAGAAACAAAATCTGCTTTTTCAAATTGCAATTTTCTATTCTTTCTAACTGTTAAAAAATAAAGTCTAACTAACGGTATGAGTACTAATAACCCTATAAAAACTATAGCAAATATAAATCTCTCCAGATAATAATTTCTGTTTTGCTTCTCTATCATATCATTTTGAATAAATACTGTGAGTTCATGCTGCTTTAGAATTTTATTAAGTATTCCAGCAAGAGTCTCATTTTCAAAATTAACACCTATGCTATGGTGAATCTCTTCATCCAGCTCACCAATGATCTTAATGTGATTATAAGAGTAGTTTTCCTCATAATAGTTATAGACGGGTAGTTCAATTAGCATATACCCCTGCCCCTCATTAATATACTTAAAAGCTTCTTTCATATTTTTAGCAACAATTATCTCAGCTCTATTTAAGGTACTATTTAGATATTCTTCTTGCCAATGTCCTTCGGTTACATAAAAAGTATTTTTCTCATGGTCCAATTGACGGATATTACTAATTTTCATTAAATAATCCTGGCTGCTATTACCCACTAAGAGAAGTCTAAAACTCTCATAGGGATCTGTAAAAAATATATAATCTTGACGTTCATCAGTGGGTGTAACATCCGTTAATACATCGATATTGCCTTCCTTCATATCATTTAAAGCATCTTGCCATGATGTATTTTTATCATAGGATGCAAACTCATACTCTATTCCATATGAATCAGCAATCCCTATAAACCAATTTAAAGCAATGCCTGATGGCTTTCCTCTAATATCAATAAACTCCAGAGGCGCGTAATCCACAGAATACCCAATAATAATCGGATCATGATTTAATAGCCAATCCTCTTCCTTCTCCGTGAAAAAACCGTAGGTAGAATTAGCATCAACTGAGTGATAGCAGAAAAGAAAAAGTACTGAAAATAAACATAAGCCCAATAATAATCTTTTCATATCTCTCACCTCGCTAAATGCTCATTGAATTTATACCCTACTCCTCTAACAGTAATTACGTAAGAGGGCATTCCCTTGATTTGAATTTTTTTTCGTAGATTACTGATATGTACCGCTAAAGCTCTGTCAGTAGGTAATCTATCCTCCTGCCATAGATATTGATGCAACTCATCAAAGGAGAACGTTTTTTGACTGTTTAATGCTAATAATTTAAGAATATTAAATTCAATCTGAGTCAACTTGATCAGTTTATCCTGCACTCTTACTTGTCGCTTTTCAATATCAATGATCATCCCTTCAAAGTTGAGCTGTCTGTTATTCTTTGATCTTCTTGCCGAACTATTTAACCTGGCCTTTATACGACAAATTAATTCTCTATAGTCAATAGGCTTAATCATATAGTCATCAGCCCCTAACTCAAACCCTTCTAACCTTTGATCAATCTTGTCGTTGCAACTGATAATAATAATTGGCACTTTACTTGTGTCTCTCACTTGCTTGCAAATTTCATAACCAGATACATGAGGTAAATTAATATCCAGTAGTATAATATCATAGTAGTTTTTTTTGAAAATTGGGATAACTTCGGCACCATCCTTGACCACATCAACAAGGTATCCTGATTTCTGCAAATAGGATTTCAATATATATGAAAGGTCCTGATCATCTTCTGCTAATAGTATACTATGCGCCATCATATCCCCCCCTTACTAGAATACTCAACTTAACTATTCTCTATCTCTTATTATAAATTGAATATAGTCATTTTAGTTCGTTAATATTAAAAAGTCCTCATTATATTATACACCTTTTGCCAATATTTTTAAATGTTTGCTAAGAATATTTTCAACAAAAAGAGCATAAGACTCTTATCTATACAGAGTTTTATGCTTTAGCTATATTCAACAGACTATCCTTTTAAGGTATTGGCAATGGCTGCAAATTGTTCTAGACTTAAGGCTTCTCCTCTAATATTCTCTTTTATATCTAATGCCTTAAGAACCTCTAAAAATTTTTCTTTTTCTATATTTAAGCTACTATTCTTTATACCGTTTACGAGTGTTTTTCTTCTTTGATTAAAACTGGCTCGTATTATCTGAAACATAAATTTTTCATCAGTTACTTTTATACCATAGTCTTCTCTTTTCCTTAACTGAATAACAGCTGAACTTACCTTAGGCCTAGGTATAAAACAATTAGGCGGAACATTAGCTACTATTTCAGGTTCAGAATAGTACTGAACAGCAAGGGATAATGCCCCATAGTCTTTTGTTCCTGGATTAGCTTGCATACGGTCTGCAACTTCTTTCTGAATCATGACAATTATACGGTCTAATGGCACACCACCCTCAAAAAGTCCCATTATAATAGGGGTTGTAATATAATAAGGTAGGTTAGCTACTACTTTGATTTTCTTACCATTGTAGTCTTCATCGATAATTTTCTTTAAATCCACTTTCAATACATCTTGATTGATTATACGTACATTATCATAATCTTTGAGGGTATCGGTTTCCAGTATAGGTATAAGAGCTTTATCAATCTCTATGCATAACACTTGTCCTGCATGTTCAGCTAAGTGTTGTGTGAGACTGCCAATACCAGGACCAATTTCAACAACAACATCATCTTTGGTTATCTCTGCAGAGCGGATGATCTTATTAATAACATGTGTATCAATCAAGAAGTTTTGTCCGAATTTCTTCTGAAATACAAATGAATACTTATTGATGATCTCTTTTGTTTTATTGGGTGTTGCAACGAATTCCTTCAACTTATCACCTCTACCTTATTGAATGCCATACAATTTTTTAGCATTAGCCATCGTTTTTTCTGCCACTTCTTCTAGGCTAACTCCTTTTAATTCTGCTATTTTTTCAGCTATAAACTTGAGATTTGAAGAATCATTTCTCTGACCTCTATGAGGTACTGGCGCTAAATATGGGCAGTCTGTTTCAATTAGTAGATAATCTAAAGGAATCTCCTTTACAACCTCAATTGTTTTCTTTGCATTAGGGAAAGTAATAACCCCTCCAATGCCAATATAATAGTCATCTTTGACATATTCCTTCGCTAATTCAGCGGATCCTGAAAAGCAGTGTATGACACCACCAAACATATTTCCTTTATAGTCTTTTAAAATGTTATACGTATCTTGTGAAGCCTCTCTAGAATGAACAATAATAGGTAACTCTAATTCTTTTGCTAATTCAATTTGTTCAACGAACCACTCTTTTTGTAACTCTCTTGGAGAATAATCATAATGATAATCTAAACCGATTTCACCAAAAGCTACAACCTTATCATGGGTAGCAGCCATTCCATATAACTTTTCTATATCCTCTTCCATAAGATCTTTTACATCATGTGGATGAACACCTACAGAGGCATAAATAAAATCATATTGATCAGCTAGTTCTAAAGATTTCAAGGATGTATCCACATCTGCGCCAACATTGACAACGTAATCAACACCAGCTTCTTTTATCTTCTTCATAATAGCGTCTAGATCTTTTTTAAACTTCTTGTCATCATAATGAGCATGACTATCAAAAAACATAGTTACCACCTTTCCAAATCTGAAGACCTCCTTATATGAGGAGGTCTAGGATTTTTTTATTAACTTACTGAAGAACCGCTTTCTATGTCACCATCTACTGTCACAACCTTAAGTTGTCCGCTCTCATCAGATGCAGCAAGTATCATCCCTTCTGATAATTCACCTCTAAGTTTGACAGGTTTTAAGTTAGTGACTACAACAACTTTCTTACCTACCATCTCTTCAGGAGAATAATATTTAGCAATACCTGATACAATCTGTCTTGTTTCTTCGCCGATTTTAATCTGAGACTTAAGAAGCTTATCTGCACCTTTCACTTTTTCACAAGCAAGAACTTCTCCAATCTTCATCTCTACTTTCAAGAAATCATCGAAGTTAAGATATGCTGGTTTTTCTTCTTTCTTCTCTTCTTTTGGAGCTTTCTTTTCCTCTTTTTCTTTAGCCTCTGCCATTTTTGCATCAATTTCGGCTTCGATTTCTGCAAGTTTTTTCTTTTCATCTAAGCGGTTGAAAAGAGGTACTGCTTTACTAACAACTTTTGATCCTGCTATAGTGGCACCAAACCTACCCACGGTATCCCATTCTTTTGCATCTGTATTGATTTGATCAAATATTTTAGCACTTGTTTCTGGTAAGAAAGCTCTTAAAAGAACTGCAATGGTACGTATAGACTCAACTAAGTTGTATAATACAGTTTGAAGTCTTGGATAATGCTCTTCATCTTTACCAAGAACCCAAGGCATCGTTTCATCAATATATTTATTACTTCTACGAATAAGAGTCCAAATCTCATCTAAAGCGTCAGCCACATGAAGTTCATTCATCTTAGCTTCAACCTTTGCAGGAGTTTCTTCAACTAATGCAATCAATTCTTCATCGATAGCATCTTTGATCTCTGGAGCTTTAATTTCTCCATCAAAATATTTATTAATCATGGCAACGGTTCTATTAACTAAGTTGCCCAATGTATTAGCCAAATCTGAATTAAAACGACTGATCAAAGTTTCATAAGTTATAGTACCATCACTGCCAAAAGGCATCTCATGTAAAACATAATAACGTACGCCATCAACACCAAAATGTCTTGCTAAGTCATCCGCATACATAACATTTCCTTTTGATTTGCTCATTTTATCTTGACCTGATAATAACCATGGGTGTCCAAATATCTGCTTAGGTAATGGGATATCCAAAGCCATTAACATGATTGGCCAGTAAATGGTATGGAATCTTAAAATATCTTTACCTATAACATGAACATCTGCAGGCCAATATTTACTATATAATTCTCCAGATCCTTCGGGATCATACCCTAATGCGGTAATATAGTTTGATAAAGCATCTATCCAAACATAAACAACATGTTTCTCATCAAAAGTAACAGGAATCCCCCAAGTGAAAGATGTACGAGAAACACATAAATCTTGTAGACCTGGTTTTAAGAAGTTATTAACCATCTCTTTTTTGCGTGATTCTGGCTGAATAAACTCAGGATGATCTTCTATATATTGCATTAATCTATCTTGGTATTTACTCATCTTAAAGAAATAGGCTTCCTCTTTTGTCTTTTCTACTTCACGACCGCAATCGGGGCATTTCCCATCAACTAGCTGTGTTTCTGTAAAGAAAGATTCACAAGGTACACAATATAACCCTTCATATTCACCCTTATATATATCACCTTGATCATATAATTTCTTAAAGATTTTTTGAACAACTTTTACGTGATCATCATCGGTTGTTCTGATAAATTTATCATAACTAGTTTGCATAAGATCCCAAATGTCTTTAATCTGACCAGCTACTTGATCCACATAAACTTTTGGTGATATACCTGCTTGTTCTGCATTTTCTTGAATTTTTTGACCATGCTCATCAGTACCTGTCAAGAAGAAAACATCATGCCCTTGTAGACGTTTAAATCTAGCTATAGCATCTGTCAAAACTGCTTCATAAGTATTACCTATATGTGGTTTTCTTGATGTATAAGCAATGGCAGTAGTAATATAATACGTATCTTTACTCATTTCATAACCTCCAATATTCACTTTTATCTTTTTGAGCTCTCATAGGATCTTTATGTAGAGGCTTTATTCCTACATTAATCTTAACTGTTATTATATATTTTTGACCAATAAAATGCAAGATAATACGTAACAAGTCTTAATAATACCCTGCTTTTTTCCTAGCTTCAGGATCACTGGGATCGATGTAGCCAGTTAAATCTTGTGAAAGAAGCATTTTTCGCGGCTTTAAAGGTGCTAACTCATCCATTACATCTTTAAATCTTACCTGATATTTTTCTATATCATAGGTCTCTCTATAAATCACTTTGCAGCTACTAGTCACCGCGTCTATAGGTCTTAAGCTGAAATCAAAATCTACTGGATATGGATATAACTTATACTTCTCTAGTGGTTCAGGACCACAGCTGGCGTTTCCTAATCCATTTTGCTTATAATCAATGTTAAGGATAGTTTTTCCACTTTCAATAAGTTTATGAGTATGCTGAACTCTATCAAGTTCCATGGGTGTATATAGAAGGCTACTGATGGACATTAATTCTTTTGGCACAATGAGTACCCCACTCCCAGATTTATCAGTTAAGCTCAACCACCTGATATCCTCCTTACTACCCATTTCTTGTGGACGAACATAGGGTGCCAATTGATCACTGACAGTGCTTTCATATAGACCTATTGGAGCTCCACACTTTCTATCTGGATAACTCTCAAAAGGACCGCGACCATACCATTTCATAACTTCAAAAGATGAGTCCATTGTAAAGGTTAATCCTATTCTTGGTAATACAGGAAGGTTGCCATAGGGTATAATTCTATTCTTAACATATATAAACCCGTTATTAAGAACGGTATAAATACTATATTGTTGGAAACCTGTTTCTAGCTTTCCCTTCCACGTATTATGTATGAATATGGAGATAGCCTTTTTATCAAATAATTCTATACGAAAATCTTCTACTTTCTTTGTTACGTTATTTAAACCTACCTTATACCAGCCATTATCGTCGAGTACGTAAGAACTTCTTAAGTCATTATCTGTGGGAGCCCTAAAGACATTAAGATCTGGACCTTCTTTGGTGAATATTTGCTTATTATTAAAAACAAGTTGATCAATACACCCACTCTTTTTATTGAACTTAATTGTGATATTTTCATTATATACTTCAATAAATCCATTATTATCAATAACGTTTAGATCATCTTTTATTTGCTTATTAAAGTCACCATTTTCTCCATTGCTTATAATGAATTGATGCCAAGCAATTATATGTCCCTTTTTAGCCCAGGCATTATTTTCTTTTAAGGAAAATCTGATGGTTAATAAATACTCCACATTTTGCTTATAAACTACCTTATTAATTGGAATATGGAAGGATTTTTTCTCACCTGGATCAATATCGATATTCGCCAACACCCCTGACTTAATTTCATCTCCATCTTCAGTCAGTGACCACTGCAACTCAACATCTTCAAGATTTTTATGATAGTATCTGTTGTTAACAATGATGCCCTCTGAGTTCTTTTCAGGTAACTCAACTTTGATATATTCATGAACCTTTTTAACCTCAGTAAGTTTAGGTGTTGATGACCTATCGGGAAGAAGAATCCCATCAATACAGAAGTTATCATCATGTACCTTATTACCAAAATCGCCTCCATATGCAAAATACGGTTGATGATGAGCATCCCTCTTCTCAATACCATGATCCATCCATTCCCAAATAAACCCACCAATAAGAGGTTTATGAGCTTCTATAGCCTCCCAGTACTCCTTTAAATTACCCATAGCATTCCCCATAGCATGAGCATATTCATTCATTAGGAAAGGTTTATCCTTATGCTCATTAGCCCGATAAATGAGCCAATCAATACTGGGATAGGTTTCACTATCTACATCCCCTATACTATTCATTTGTCGCTTATGTATTAATCTTGTTGGATCAATCGTCCTAGCATATGAAGCCATAAGTGCTATATTATCTCCAAAACCAGCCTCGTTACCCATGGACCAGAATATAATGGATGGATGGTTCTTATCCCTTTGCACCATTCCTTCTACTCTATCCAAAACTCCATGTGTCCATCTTGGATCATTACCTGGAAGAACATCATCTTTATAAGATATCCCATGAGTCTCAAGATTGGTTTCGTCCATAACATACAGCCCGTATTCATTGCACAACTCATAAAAATAAGGATGGTGGGGGTAGTGAGCTGTCCTTACAGCATTAATATTATTTTGTTTCATCAAAACGATATCCTGTTCCATGGCTTCATTGGTTAAATATCGGCCTGTCTTGTAATGAAAGTCATGATGATTAACTCCTTTTAATAGTATTGGACTGCCATTAATAAGCAATTGATCCTCCTTAATTTCTACCTTTCTAAACCCGAACTTGCATGTCACTACTTCAACTATTTTTTTATAGTTATCCTTTAGCACAAGAAGAATCTTATAAAGATAGGGTGTTTCTGCTGTCCACTTCCTTGGATTTTCAATTCCTTTAGTTAGATAAATACTACGTATTGTATTAGGTAGAATAGCTTTAGGTCTATTAGTGGATGGCCTCCAAGTTATTCCCTCCCATTCTCTATTTAAGTTTCCGGTAAATCCTGTTGCAAAGGGTATCTTTTCTACAGCTCGATCCATATGATCGTATATTTCCACATCCATATAGTATGGTTCAACCGCCTTATCTGTTTTATTAATTACTTTAGCTTTTATCTTCAATTCTGCGTCTTCATAATTCCCATCTAAATCACAACTTATATGAAAATCACATAGATGAACATTTGGTGTTGAAAAGAGATAAACTTCACGAAAGATTCCATTTAATCTCCACATATCTTGACACTCAAGATATGAACCATCTGACCACTTTAACACCTGAATAATTATAGTATTTTCGCCTTTAATCACATAATCAGTGAGGTTAAATTCTGCTGGACAAAAGCTATTTTGGCTATAGCCAACCTTCTTACCATTGACCCATAAGTAAAAAGCGCTTTCTACACCTGCAAAATGAATATAAACCTGTCTATTGTCAAATTCTTCTGAGATTATAAAGCTTTTTCTATAAATACCTACCCTGTTATTCTCTCTTGGTATTGTTGGTGGGAACAAGGATTCACTATCCGTACTAAATGCATATCTAGTATTCAAATAGGTGGGTGCATCATAACCCTGCATCTGCCAACTTCCAGGTACGTTAATCTCACCCCAATGTTCATCTTCTAGTGAATGGATATCAGCTGGGACCCGATCAATATTTGTGCAAAAATAGAATTGCCATTTGCCATTTAGCGTCTGATAGTATGGTGATTCACAAAAATTATTTTTAAGTGCTGACTCGTGATTAGAATATGACATAAATGTTGCATGATAAGGTTCTTTATTTATTCCAAACACCTGAGGATTTTGCCAATCCTCTATGATACCATTATTCATCATTTCTCATCCCCCACTATTCTATTAAAATGCTTATGAAACAGTTGTAAAGCATCTAATAGTTTGTTATATTACAATTATAAAATTAGATCACCAGCTTAAAAAGGCTAATATATTAAGGTCAACTTCTCTATATTAAGATTCACTTATTAATGAAATGAGGGTTCTATATGAAGATAATACAATACTTTAATACTCCAATTAACTATAATCGACTACCGCTGTATCCTTTATCAATGGGTACAAACTATACTCAAGGATCGATCAATCGCCAAAAAGGATACCATGGTTTTCAATGGCTACAAACATTATCCGGCGAAGGTATCTTCCAATGTAATGGCCATCAATTTGATTTGCCTGCTGGCTGTGGTATCTTTATAGATAAATCAACAAGTCATCACTACTATAGCTCATCAGACAATGAATGGTTAACTGCATGGTTAGTATTTGACGGTCCTTATGCTGAAAGAATATTGTCTTTTATGGAACTTTCCTTTTTTACACCTTATGCTATTACTGACTTATACTTGTTTACTTCTACCTTTGAACAACTATCAGGACTATCACATAAAAATACAGCAAAAGAATTCATGGAGGCGTCAACAGTACTCTATAACTTTCTATATCAATCAGGTAGTGCTTTAATTCATACAGATTCACCGCTATTTTTTAAGTATAAAAAAATAGAACCTATTATTGAATATATCAATGCCAATTATTCAAAAGATTTATCTCTTGAAACATTAGCATCACTAATAAACATCTCCCCGCAGTATTTTTGCTCCATATTTAAAAGTATAACTGGATTACGAGTTTTTGAATACATTAATAGAATCAGAATAAACCATGCAAAAGAACTCTTATTGGGCACCTCTTATTCTGTTGATCAGATAGCTCTTATGTGCGGTTATGATAGTTCATCCTATTTTTTTACACTATTTAAAAAGCACCAAGGATATACTCCCGGTGCTTTTAGAAAAATGAAATAGTTATAATGAACGCAAAAAGCTTCCCAATATAGGAAGCTTTCTAGTATTTATTAAAATAGGGGGTTATGAAAAAAAGAGGGATGTGTAAATCTTATGTTCTTATTATAATAGAAAATTATAAAAATTCTATGACTTTAAGTTAAAATTTCTATGAAATATCTGTTAAATTAATATCAAATCTATTACATTTTACTTCATTAATTATTAGACTAGAATACTAATAGGTCATAATAAAAGTAGCTATGCTATGTCGTCCTATGGAAGTTTGTATCATGAGGAAAATTTATTTTACATTAATTAACAGTTTCCAATTGATAGATAAAATTATATGCCTTGAAAAGATTTTATATTAAAATATCAAAAAAGCTCCTGGTTAGAGAGCTTTCTTTAAAAAATCTATTAAAATAGGGGGGTTATGAAAAAAAGAGGGATGTGTAATAATCTTATGTTCTTATTATAACGATAAATTATGAAAATTTTATGACTTTAGGTTAAATTTTCTATGAAATAAACTTAATTATTTATGAAATAAGTATTTAATAATTTAACAATATCGTATTACTTTTGATAACATATTCCCCTATTGTCATTGCTTTCTAGGTATAATATCCCACTTTCTCTGCTCAATCCGTGAATTATTATTTTGCATATATATTAATAGTATCTGCTATGTAATCACGATTGTGATAAATAAATACGATTATATTTGTAGTAGTTAGCTATTTTTCATTGTTTACAAACAGTGCAAAAGTGGCTAACGCCACGTTAAAACTGAAATAGGAAAGTACGGTACCTTGCGAGCAAAACCCGAACTTTCCTATTCCACAAAAAAACCCTCCGGTGGGAGGGTTTATGCAAGTATTACTTGCAGCCATCATTCAAACAAATAAATATGAGGGGTTTATGAAAAAGAGGGGGGGATGTTGTTACAAGAATTATTATAGACTTATTATGTGGCTAAAGTATGTATCAATTATTAATATTTTGTAAACACTGCTCATAATGGAACTCTTTTTTTGTATTGATTGCCTCTATACTTGCTTTTACAACAGAAAATCTAATGATTTTTCACATAAACTATTGGTATTTTTCACAGTACACAACTAATTATTTATCTGCTGACTTAATGTTTTCTAATAATATCACTCAGTGCTTGGATAACAATATTAATCTGTTTCTCTGGGATATTGCGGTACTTAAGAACAAGTATCTGCTCTTTGTTCTGATGATTCTTACGATAGTGAGCCATTGTATTAATGGGAATGTTTTTCTCTTTTATTCCCTCTATTATTTTAGTCATATCCTTCTGTCTTATGAGTTTCATTATCAAATAAACCCCACAGTCACCGTTCATTATTTCCACTTCATCCCCCAGTTTTTCTTCTATGGCCATTATTAATTTTTCATTTTTCTTTGCAAATATCTTTTTCACTCTGCGGATATGTTTTTCAAATTCACCATCACCCATGTATAAGGCTAGGGCTATTTGTTCTAGTTTTGAAACAGTAGGGTTATACATCTCCTTAACTGGATAATACTCCTCAATAAGTTGTTTGGGAAGAACCATATAACTAATTCTGATCGCTGGTAAAAAAAGAGTTGAAAAAGAGCCTAAGTAAATAACTCTTTCACCTTGGTCTAGACCTTGTAATGAAGGTATAGGTTGTCCCTTATAAATCAATTCACTATCATAATCATCTTCAATAATGAGCCCATCTGCTTTTAAAGCCCAGTTAATCAAATTAATGCGATTATTAATTGGCATAACAGCTCCAGTTGGAAATTGATGTGATGGACTTACATAAGACAAATTAACGGCACTCTTGTTAAGTTGTTTAACTTCAATACCTTTTTCCCCTACATCAATGTATTTAATTTTGAAACCATTATTCGTGAAAATATGGTGAGGCTCGGTGAAACCAGGGTTTTCAAATCCAATACTGCTAACCCCTCTTTTTTTCAGTATATGACACAGTAACCCTAATAATGTTTGAACTCCTGCTCCTACAATGATCTGATCATGTGAACAAACAACTCCTCTATACTTATATATATAGCGTCCTATCTCTTGGCGTAATAAAATTTCTCCTTGTGATTCACCAGATGTATATAGCAGATCTTCGTATTCTAAGATAGCCTTTCCTAGATAACGTTTCCATGCTTTAAAATTAAATAAGGTTTCATCATAAAATTTTGTCTCCTTCTCATTACTATTAATCCCTTTAGTATACTCTAATTCTATACTTTCACTTTCAAAATGCCTTTCTATTTCAGCAACAAAATAACCGCTTTGAGGCTTGCTATAAATGTAACCTTCCATTAATAATTGACTATAAGCATTTTCTATTGTTGTACGGCTGATATCTAATTCTTTAGCAATCAGCCTAATTGATGGTAATTTATCACCAGATCGCATTTGCCCGCTTTGAATATCCTTCTTAATCGAATTATATAATTGCAAATAAAGAGGTCTTTTTTTTTCATTATCACTCTTTTTTAAATCAAACATTGTCTCACCAACTGTCCTGATTATTTTTTCTTAAACTGACACTTTTAATGTACACACTATTTTGTTATAGTATATCATATCAATAAATAATGTCAATTTAGAAAATTCAAAAAACTAACAATATCATGTCTTATTAAGTAAATTGATTCTTATCAGGATGTTGTTAACAAATTACTTTAATTTCGGTATTTTGAGTATTCCTATAAGAAGTTTTAAAAAGGGGGAGATCATTATGAATAAGACTAAAACTATAATTTTTACAGCACTTTTTACAGCTTTTATTTGTGTTGCAACTATGGTAATCAGTATACCTGTGCCTTTTACTAATGGTTTTATCCATCCAGGGGATAGCATTATATTTATAGCCGCTGTACTACTTCCATTACCCTATGCCATGTTTGCTGCAGGTGCTGGGTCTATGCTTGCTGATTTGTTGCTTGGCTATCCTCATTGGGCACTACCAACACTCATCATTAAAGCTATTATGGCACTACTTGTACACTTAGCTATGAAAAAAGCTAAAAACAGCAAAGGTTCTATTGTAACAGGTATTACCTTATCAGGTATATGGCTTGCTTTTACAGGCATTGTTTCATATCTACTATCTTCAAATGCTCTATCCTCATCTGAACTTTTAATCAGTGAGATCGATACAGTTAATACAATGGATGAGCTTATGCAGCATCTATCATCCATACAACTTCAACTTGTAGCATTTGCAATTATCTTGCCTGTTCTCCTATTAGCTTTTCTATGGTTCATAGGTAAGAAAGTAGAATTTCATATCTCAATAGGTCAAGTACTTGGAATGTCTATGGCTGGACTTTGGATGGTGTTTGCCTATTATATCGTAGCGAGCTTTATGTATGGCAGCTTTATTTCCAGTATATTGAGTATCCCTCTTAATTTGATCCAATTTCTAGTCGGCTTCTTTATAGCTTTAATCCTCTTACCATTCATTTCAAAGGTGGCCAAAATGTATAACATCAACTGATTAGCACAGAGAGTTAATCAACTTCATAATTATCAAAGATAGGACCTTGCTAATATTTATTAGCAGGTCTTTTATATTTTCCACTTTATTTTTTCTGAAAATGTGATATAATGAAATAGATTGTTAGTGCAACCGATTGCACCTGTTTCATAAAGGTGAATCCGGAAGATAAATAAGAATTTATATAATGATTAAATCATAAAAAATACTTTGAGGAATTATTGCATACAATATATAGTATTTGAAAGGATTATCTTCAACTATATATTCCAGTACAAAAGTGACTAACGTCACGTTTGCGAAACAACTTGTTTCAGGAGGAAAGTATGATGGTAAAGTTTTTTAGATAATGCCAATTTTGATTTAATCATATAAACCCATATTTTTAGGAGGTGTCCTTAGATGAGAGAATACTTCAAAGTTGATCCTTGGAACATTATCGAGGAAGGCTTAGATAAGGATTATAATGAGGTTAGCGAAAGTGCCATGAGTATTGGTAATGGTCACATGGGCTGTCGTGGTAATTTCGAAGAATATTATTCTGGTAAATCATTACAAGGTACTTATATAGCAGGTGTTTACTACCCTGATAAAACCAGAGTAGGCTGGTGGAAAAATGGTTATCCTGAATATTTTGCTAAAGTATTAAATGGAGCTAATTTCATTGGAATTGATGTTTATCTAAATGGTACACGTTTAGATTTAAACAAATATCTTGTAGAAGACTTTAAAAGAGTTCTTAATATGCAAGAGGGCTACTTATTAAGAACATTTAAAGTAACTGTTGATGGTAACAAATACGAAGTTGAAGCTAAGAGATTTTTTAGCATGGCAAAAAAAGAAGTCGCAGCAATTCGCTATAGTGTAAAACCATTAGATGCTGAATCAACTATTCAATATAACCCATTTATTGATGCAGATGTACGTAATAAAGATTCTAACTACGACGAAATGTTCTGGACAGCTATAGAACATAGTAGTAGTACAGATGTAAGTTCTATCGTTACAGAAACTAAAAAAACTGGTTTCAGAATAGCAGTAGCCATGTGCAATGAACTTTCTAAGGATACTCCTTCCAGTCATAAAGGTGAGGAATTGTTTGTATCTAATACTTATGAAGCCACTGTAGCACAAGGTGAAGCTCTTACTTTAACAAAATATATAGCAGTAACTACCAATAGAGATCTTGATAATGATAACATAAAAGCTACTGCTGAGGCTATCGTTAAAGATGCTAAGTCAACGGGTTTCGATGCCTTATTCACTTCTCACCAAGAGGCATGGGCACGTTTATGGGAAGAAAGTGATATTATTATCGAAGGGGATGACGCTGCTCAACAAGGTATTCGTTTCAATATTTATCACTTAAAGCAGACCTATACTGGTGATGATTCAAGATTAAATATTGGACCTAAAGGTTTCACGGGTGAAAAGTATGGTGGTAGTACTTACTGGGATACAGAAGCTTATTGCATACCTTTCTTCCTTAGCACTGCACCTGAGCATATTACGAAGCAATTATTAATCTATCGTTACAATCAATTAGATAAAGCGAAAGAAAATGCTGCTAAATTAGGACTTGAAGGGGCTCTCTACCCAATGGTAACCATGAACGGAGAAGAATGCCATAATGAGTGGGAAATCACTTTTGAAGAGATTCATCGAAACGGTGCAATCGCTTACGCAATTTTTAATTATGTTCGTTATACAAATGATAAAGACTATCTTGCTGAATACGGTTTTGATGTATTAGTTGAAATCAGTAGATTCTGGGCAAGCCGCGTACACTTTAATCCAAGAAAAGACAAGTATATGATGCTTGGTGTAACAGGACCAAATGAGTATGAAAACAATATCAACAATAACTGGTACACCAATACAATGGCAACTTGGACCATGGAGTATACGCTGGAAGCTATGGATTATCTTAAAGCAGAACATACAGACCGCTATAAAGAACTTAGTTCAAAACTTAACATTAGAGATGAAGAGATAACTAAGTGGCAAGATATCATGGATAAAATGTATTATCCCGTGGTAGAAGATTTAGGTGTATTTGAACAACAAGACGGTTTCATGGATAAAGACTTGATTAACGTAGCTGATCTTCCAGAAGAACACTTACCTCTTAATCAAAAATGGTCATGGGATAAGATCTTACGATCATGTTTCATTAAACAGGCCGACGTTCTTCAAGGTATGTACTTCTTTAGCGATCGCTATGATTTTGATACAAAGAAGAAAAACTTCGACTTCTATGAGCCGATGACTGTACATGAATCATCATTATCACCATGTATCCATTCCATTTTGGCTGCTGAAATTGGTTATGAAGATAAAGCTGTTGAAATGTATGTAAGAACAGCCCGTCTTGACTTAGATAACTATAATAACGATACGGAAGATGGTCTTCATATTACAAGTATGGCAGGTACATGGATGTCCGTAGTTCAAGGCTTTGGTGGATTAAAAGTAACTAACGATATGCTTACTTTAAACCCATTTATTCCAAAGGCATGGGATAGCTTTTCATTCCGTGTAACATTTAGAAATAGAATCCTTAATGTAAAAGTTGATAATGAAGGTACGACTATTGATTTATTAAAAGGCGAACCTTTGACATTGGTTATTTATAATAAAGAAGTAAATGTTGCTAAAGATACAGTATTAATTAGTAAATAATATCAATGAAAAACACATACTCGAAAGGGTATGTGTTTTTTATTGAATGTAAAACAATTGAATATAATTACCATTATTGGTTATGACAGAAATCATTATTAAATAATAACGATTTTCATTGACTAATAATTATAAATATGCTAGGATTAAGTTACAAGAATAATTCCGAGTAATTTAGTAGGATTTAAATGAGGTGAAAAAATAGTGAATAATTTATTATATATCAAGAATCTTCATACCAATATTGAAGAAACGAATATCCTTAAAGGAATCGATTTAGAGGTACAAAAAGGAGAAATCCATGTCATCATGGGACCTAATGGGGCTGGAAAGTCGACTTTAGCTAACACCTTAATGGGGCATCCCAGACATACTATCTCAGAAGGTGAGATTATCCTCGATGGCCAAGTGATTAATGATTTGAGAGTAGATGAGCGTGCCAAAGAAGGAATTTTCTTGTCATTTCAGTATCCTGAAGAAATTCCAGGCGTAACTGTTGAGAACTTTTTACGCACAGCTAAATCTAATTTGATAGGTGAAAAAATTTCTTTTTTCAATTTTCATAAAGAGCTAAGTGAAAAAATGAAATTACTTAATATTAAGAAAGAATATGCCAGACGTTATTTAAATGTAGGGTTTTCTGGTGGAGAAAAGAAGAAAAATGAGATTTTGCAGATGGCTATATTGAATCCTAAATTAGCTATTTTAGACGAAACGGACTCTGGTCTCGATATTGATGCAATCAAGACAGTGGCGGATGGTGTACGTACACTATCCAATGATGATAATGCCATTATTGTTATTACTCACTACAATAAAATTATTGATTACCTACAACCTGATTACGTTCATGTACTTGCAGATGGTAAAATCATCAAGAGTGGTGGCATGGAATTAGCAGAGTTTATAGACAATAATGGTTTTGAAAATATTGTTTAATTGAGGTGATAACCATGTCAAACAAAACCTATGTTGCAGATATCCAACGTGGTATTTACGATCAAAAAAATAAATTTGAATATGACTATAAGACTGACCATGGGCTAACTGATGAAATTATTATAGACATATCCAAACAGAAGAATGAACCTAAATGGATGCTGGATTTTCGATTAAGATCTTTAGATATCTATAATAAGAAACCTTTACCTACTTGGGGACCTGATCTATCTGAACTTGATATAGAGAATATAGTTACCTACATCAAACCTAAAACAGATATGAAATCCAGTTGGGATGACGTACCAGAAGACATTAAGAACACTTTTGAATCTCTAGGTATCCCTAAAGCTGAGCAAGAGTCTTTAGCAGGTGTTGGGGCTCAGTATGATTCGGAAGTTGTTTACCATAATATTCGTGAAGACTTAATCAAGCAAGGCGTTATTTATACGGATATAGAGTCAGCATTAATCGAATATGAAGATATTGTTAGAGAACACTTCATGAAGCTTGTTCCACCTCATGATCATAAGTTTGCTGCCTTGCATGGTGCTGTTTGGTCTGGTGGATCTTTCGTCTATGTACCAAAAAATGTTCATGTTGATATACCATTACAATCTTATTTCCGTTTAAATGCACCAGGAGCTGGACAATTTGAACATACCTTAATTATTCTTGAAAAAGGTTCCAGTTTACACTTTATTGAAGGCTGCTCAGCTCCTAAATATTCGGTTAATAATTTACATGCTGGCTGTGTTGAACTCTTTGTTGCTGAAGGAGCTAGGTTACGTTACTCAACTATAGAAAACTGGTCAAGGAACATGTATAACTTGAATACAAAGCGAGCTATAGTAGAAAAAGACGGTGTTATTGAATGGGTATCTGGATCCTTTGGCTCAAAAGTTTCCATGCTTTATCCTATGAGTATTCTTAAAGGAGAAAGAGCCAGAGCTGATTTTTTAGGCATTACTTTTGCTGGTGAAGGTCAATACCTAGATACAGGTAGTAAGGTGGTACATGCAGCACCTTATACAACTTCTACCATTAATACTAAATCCATCTCTAAGGCTGGAGGTACTGCCTTTTATAGAGGTCTTTTACGTGTGGCTAAAGGAGCTCACCACGCAAAATCTTCTGTGACTTGTGAATCCCTTATGTTGGATAACCAGTCTAAATCGGATACGGTACCTATTATCGAACTCATGGAAGATAATGTGGATATGGGGCATGAAGCAAAAATCGGACGCATAAGTGATGACGCTATCTACTATCTAATGAGTAGGGGGTTATCAGAGGAAGCTGCTAAAGGCATGATTGTTAAAGGCTTTGTTGAACCTATTGCTAAAGAATTACCGCTAGAATATGCTGTTGAACTTAATAATTTAATCAATTTGGAATTGGAAGGAACCATCGGTTAGGAGGTGCGATATGCTAAAATGGAAGCGAATTAAAATCAATGATATATCATTCCCTTCTCATGTAACCTATACAGATCATTATGTAGATAGTCCTTATGCTAAACAGGTATTAAAGGTATTAACAACTAATGAATCTTTAGTCCCAATCAAAGAAGGGGTAGATAGAGAACTAATAGCTCATAATGAAGAAAACTTAAATGCAGGAGTCCATATCAATCTGGATAATCAACAATTAGATGCACCTATTCAAATTGAATTTAATTTGAATCAAGATAACCCAATTTTAATTGATCGCCATACTATCCAAGTTAGGAATGGAAGTACTGCCACCATTATATTTAATTATAGTACAATAGATGATATAGAAGCTTTTCACAATGGTGTGACAACGGTTGAATGTGATGAAAATAGCTCTGTGAAAATAATCAAACTATACCGTTTTAACGCTTCATCTTATAACTTTGATTCTAATTACTCCTTTGCAGGAAAGGACTCAAGTATTGAATATATAACAATTGACTTAACTGAAGGATTGTCTGCTACAAGCTACATCAATGAATTAGTAGCAAGCAGTGCAAATGTAGTTCATAAAGAGATTTATTTCGCAAAAGGTGAGTCTAGACATGACCATCATTATAAAATGCTCCATCGAGCACCTTATGGTAACAGCAAGATCGATATAAGGGGTGCAATGATGGATCAAGCAAGAAAAGTCTTTAGAGGAACAATCGATTTTAAAAAAGGATCTGGGAAATCCAAAGCATCTGAAAAAGAATATGTACTTTTACTTAACGAGGGTTTAGCATCACATGCCATTCCCGCCTTGCTTTGTGATGAAGATGATGTAGAGGGTGAACATGCGGCAAGTGCAGGTCAAATTGATGAGGGACAGTTATTTTACTTAATGAGTCGCGGCTTTTCTCTAGTAGATGCTAAACGTCTTCTAGTAGAGTCTAATTTTAGACCTATTATCGAGGCTCTTCCTGATGAGGACATTAGAGAATCAGTCCTTCAAAGTGTTTTAGAAGGGTTGACTATATAATGAATGTAGAAACCATTAGAAAAGATTTCCCTATCCTTTCAAAGGAAATCAATAATAGACCCCTCATTTATTTAGATAATGCAGCAACAACCCATAAACCTCTACAAGTAATAGAAGCTATAAGTGATTATTATAAAGAGTTTAATGCTAATCCCCACCGTGGCGCCCATGCACTAAGTTATTTTTCCACAGAATTTTATGAACAAGGCCGTCAAAAAGTAAAAACCTTTATAGGTGCAAATGGTACAGATGAAATTATTTTTACCCACAACACTACAGAAGCCATTAATATGGTTGCTAAATCTTTCTTGGAACATATACTAAGACCTGATGATTCCATTACTGTTGCTATTAGTGATCATCACAGCTGCTTAATCCCTCCATTCGAGGCTGCAAAAAGAGTAGGAGCTGGCATTGATTATTTAGAATTAGATCAATATCTTATTTCTGATGAAGAAATTGAAAATAAAATTCATAAAGGTACAAAAATGGTATTTATCGGTCATGTATCCAATGTCTTAGGCACTATTAATCCTATAGAAAAGATTATACATAGAGCTAAAGAAGTGAATGCTTATGTATTAATAGATGGTGCTCAAGCTGTTCCCCATGAGAGGATCGATGTATCAAAACTGGATGTAGATTTTTACTGTTTTTCTGGTCACAAAATGCTTGGACCTATGGGTATAGGCGTTTTATATGGTAAAAAAGAGCTTCTTCAGCAGATGCTTCCCTACAACTATGGTGGTAACATGGTAAACTTTGTTACCAAAAATAAAGTTGATTTTAAGAGAGCTCCTCATGGATTTGAAGCTGGAACTCAGAATGTAGAAGCAGTCTATGGTCTAACAAAAGCCATTGACTACTTAAATCACATCGGAATGGATAAGATCAAAGAACATGAAAGAAAGCTACTGGATTATGCACTAAAGCAATTGAATAGTATTGACGGTATCGAATTGTATGGTCCTGAAGACCTTGAATACCGCACAGGTGTTATATCATTCAATTTAGGTGATATTCATCCTCATGATATAGCTAGTGTTCTTGATATGGATGGTATTGCAGTTCGTTCTGGCTATCATTGTGCTCAACCTTTGATGAACTACCTCAACTTACCTTCGACCTGCCGCGCAAGCTTTTACCTCTATAACAACCTAAAGGATATCGATTTTTTGGTTGAAGGACTCTTAAAAGCAAGGAGGTATTTAACATATGGACATTAACGATATTTATACTGAGATCATTCTTGAAAAGAGTATGGATAAAAGCAATCAACGCGAATTGTCTCCAGTAGACGTTTCAAAACGAGCTTATAAGGCCAGTTGCGGGGACGATATAACTGTTCATTTACAATACCATGACCATATTATTCAGGATGCTTCTTTTACCGGAACTGGTTGCGCTATTAGTCGTGCTTCTGCATCCATGATGATTGATTTAATTAAAGGTAAAACGAAAGATGAGGCTATAGCCTTAAGTGAAACATTTATTGGTATGATCAAAAGTGAGATTACTGATGAAGAAGAGTTAGAACAGCTAGATGAAGCCATCTATTTGAAAAATATATCTAAAATGCCGGCTCGAGTAAAATGTGCTGTACTATGCTGGCATGCCTTACAAGAATGCTAAAAAGCTCATCCCTATGATCAGGGATGAGCTTACTCTTTTATACGGCTGCATTCAAAGATAATTCTCTTGCTTGCTTCATGATGTTATAGTAATAGTTTATTATATCACTTCTTTTTATAATACCAATAAATACTCCATTGTCATCAACGACTGGTACAAAGTTTTGACAAGAAGCTAATTCTACTAAACTCTCTATATCAGCATTAATAGAGACAGCTGTATTGGAA
This sequence comes from Vallitalea okinawensis, assembly GCF_002964605.1. Taxonomy (NCBI): domain Bacteria; kingdom Bacillati; phylum Bacillota; class Clostridia; order Lachnospirales; family Vallitaleaceae; genus Vallitalea; species Vallitalea okinawensis. Next base: position 77,170 of record NZ_PQDH01000010.1, on the reverse strand, counting down.
CGATGTCTTGGAACATCATCAAGTTTTATTTTACTTGTATCTTTAAAGGTCAAATCCGTATTATTTTTCATTAACCATAAGAGGTCACCCTCTGTTATTGTACCATCATATCTACCATCATCATCAATAACTGCTACAGAAGTATAACGATGATACTCCATTTTCTCTAAAGCTTGTCGCATTGTCATATTCTTTTTTAAATAAATAACTTCACTTTTTGGCGTTAAAAAGAAGGCGATGTTCATAATGCTTTCCACACCCTTTTCTATTATTTTAGATTTAAAATTCCTAATTAAAGTACTCTCAATATATTTTATTTCTTTTAAGGACAAATTGTTTATCGTATATGATTAGAAAGTTAAAACTATAACAATAAGTAAATCCTAATCATATCGTATCTCTCAGTAAAATCACTCTTATAAGTTAATTTCACTATATATAGTATATATAAAACTTGTGACATTACAGTGACGTATTAATGAATAAAATGTTAACATTGATTAAATTGTTAATTTTATATCAATCAACCTATTAACTAGTCTATTATTAAAGCCACTAAAGTCTACTCCTCCACTACAGGAAAAGCGACTAGAGTCACGTTTCAATTATGTGCAGGAAAACATGGTTTCATGCCAGCAAAACACAGTACTTTCCTACACTATATAGCAAAATAGCAAAGGCACATGAGAATCTCCTCTCATGTGCCAAATCATAAAGTTTATCTATTTATTTTTCATCTGAATCATTTGATTGCTGCTCTTCTCTTTTTTGCTTAAAAATATCTGCAAGAGAGGCTTGTTCAGCATCGTAATCATAATCATCACTATACTCATCTAACTCTTTTTCTACTTCATCATCTTCACCTGGTATATACTTCTTAAAAACTCTTTCAAATAGATAAGAAGTTAACATAGCATACCCACTAAATAAGAAGAAGAAGAAGATTGGATGGATTATAAATACCAATGCAACTAGTCCAATAAAAATAACCGCTGATATAATAGTTGTCACTAAGTGCTTATTTGCTAATATAAACGCTGTTTTAACTAACTGTACAGTTCCCATATGGAAGCGTGCCAACATTGGATAAATATAAATAGTTACAAAAATAACTTCTAGTAGAATAAATAATTGAAGAGGTAATAAGATATTACCCATTGACCCAAACATATTCCCCTGAACTGCAAAGCCTAGGAAAGGTATAGAAATCCCTAAAATTGCACTAATATTAATGGCTAATATAGCTATAACTACAAAGAGCACAATTGTAATAATGATAGATTGTTTGTAGTTCATTTTATAGCTTTTGAAATAATCTTTAAAAAGATAACTATCATCTTCTCTAACTTTACGATTCGTTACATAAAACATGGCTGTTGTAGCTGGTCCAACCTGTAAAATGAGTAATAAAGCTATAAGATAAAAAATGATTACTGGTAAGGAAAATAAAATTTCTCCCGCGTAAACCATTATTAAAAACAAAGCTAATGGTCCACTGAGGAACATCCATAAAAAATCTAAAATAAGTAAATCAAATACTAATGATCCATACTTAAAAAATGGTCCGTCTAAACTAAAAAAATCGCCTAGCATCAGTTTGCCTCCCCACGATATATAATTAAATTTATTATATAATAACTGTAAAGAGGTGACAAGTTTATTTTATTTACATGCATAATGCAAATTGACTGCAATTTTTTAACTCTTTAGCAGCTTCTTGGTCAACTATTACAGTTACGTCACCATGTAATTGTAGGATTGATGCAGGAACCTTTGGTGAAATGTCACCACTCACCATCTCTTTTATGACTTTTGCCTTACTTTCACCATTAGCTAATAAAATAATTTTTTTAGCTCGCATGATAGTTCTTATTCCCATACTAATAGCTTCCGTTGGTACTTCCTCTTTAGAGTCAAAGAATCTTGCATTAGCTTCTATCGTATGTTCATCTAATTTAACAAGATGAGTCCCAGCTTCAAATTTTACATCTGGTTCATTAAAACCGATGTGTCCATTAGGTCCTATACCTAATACTTGGAGATCAATTCCACCAGCTGATTCGATATTCTTCTCATAGGTTTGGCACTCAACTATAACATCTTTAGCCATACCATTTGGTATATTAATATGGTCACCTGGCACATTAATGTGCTTAAATAAATTGGTATACATGTAATGATAGTAACTGTTTGCATTTTCTCTTGAAAGTGGATAATACTCATCTAAATTAAATGTAGTAACTTGCTTGAAGTCTACATCACCTTTTTGGTACATTTCAACCAATTGTTTATACATACCAACTGGTGTCCCTCCTGTAGCTAAACCTAAAACACTATTAGGTTTTAACGTTACTTGAGAAGCAACGATATTAGCTGCTTGCTTACTCATTTCGTCATAAGAATTAACAACATAAATTCGCATATTATTATTTTTCATATAAGATTTTCCCCTTTCCAATGGTCATCATCACTTCTGTATTATCATCCAGTAGTACAATATCTGCATCTTTATCTACCTCTAATGATCCTTTTCTGTCATATACCCCTAAGCTTTTTGCTGGGTTTTCAGTTACAAATCGAATTATATCTTTAATGTTTACGTCAGCGCTCTCTTTAAAATTATGGATTGCTTTATTTAATTTAAGGACACTACCTGCTATGGTGCCATTTTCTAGGACTGATTTATTACCCTCAACAAATATTTTCTGACCGCCTAATGTATATTCACCATCAGGTAAACCACCTGCTTGAACACAATCTGTAACTAAAATAATCTTATCCAGACCTTTCGTTTTGATAAATAGCTTGTAAAGTGCCGGATGCATGTGAATATTATCAGCAATAACCTCACATTTTACATCATCGGATAATAAAGCTGCTCCTACAACACCTGGTTTACGATGTAACAGACCTGACATAGCATTAAAGGTATGAGTGGAATGGGTTATTCCGTTTTCAATTCCCTCCATGGCTTCTTCAAAAGTAGCATTGGTATGACCCAGTGATAAGACAATATTAGTAGTTGCGGATACTTTTTTTATAAAATCCATTGCCCCTTCTGTTTCTGGCGCTATGGTGATTAAAGATATAAGTTCTTTATAGTCTTCAATTAATTGATAGTCTGGCATAATGATGTATTTTTCATTTTGTGCACCTTTACGCTCTTTATTAATAAAAGGTCCTTCTAGATGTACACCTAATATTTCTGCACCTTCATTATGACTTTCTTTAGCACATTTTATTTGATCCAGTACATGATATATATCATCAAAAGGAATCGTCATGGTCGTTGGTAAATAACTAGTAACCCCATATTTTGTTATAGCATTACTAATTACACTGAGACCTTCTATATCACCATCACAAACATCATGCCCTTGAATACCGTGTATATGTATATCGATAAATCCTGGAGTAACATAACTTCCTTTTGCATCAATGATATCAAGTGATCCAAACTTTTTTTCTAAAACACTTAATTCACCTATACCACATACCTTGTCTGTGAAACAAATGGCTTGATCCAAAAGTATATTATTATTTGTTATAATTTTACCATTTATAATACATTTCATAATTAGCATCCTCCCGAATTGGTATAGTTGTATATACCAATTTTATTATATAATAAATTAGACATAAATACAAGGCTTCCTGCTAATTGGAAAAATTTTTTCTTTTATTTATGAGTCTCGTATTAGTTTTTAGTTCTTACATTAAAGCGCATGATAATGTTCTTCATTTCTGTAACATTAATCATGCGCTTACTTTACTGAATATGCTCTAAAGCTTCCATTATTTTATTAATACTTTCATCCTCAACACGATACATCATCCACTGCCCTTTTTTACGTGTATTGACAACTGAAGCGTCTCTAAGAATCTTTAAGTGCTGTGATAGATTTGATTGGCTAAATTCTACATTCTCATTTAATTGACAAACGCATAATTCACCATGATCTATAAGAATTTTGACAATCTGCAATCGGATGGGGTGCGCTAAGGCTTTCAATATCCTGATTTGTTTTTCTTCCATTTGTGAGTCCCTCCCCAACATTTATGCTATATCCAGAATCTTAAACAATCAATAATTATATGCTTTTGATTCTATTATATTATTATATTCTAATATAATTATAAAATTCTATGCATGAAATGTCAACCTTTATCGAATAGAATGGTATACATGCTGTACGAAGGACAAATAAAATTAATAGTGAGCCTATCAATTATGTAAGTTATCAGAATAAAAGCCGTCTACCCCCTTCTCCCTTAACTCTACTACTAATTCCTCGTCATTAACAGTATGACAATATATAAATACCTCTTCTTTCTGTAATTCTTCAGCTAGACCTTCATAGGCCCGTTCTATTGGCATGGTTACTGCAAAAACCTCGTACCTATTAATAAAGTCCTTTATTTGCTCTGCTGTGTACTCACTCTTATATAATGTTAAAATTATATTTTTATAGCCCATATAGTAAACTTGTATATATTCATCCATGGCATAGATTTGAGGGATAATACGATGCTGATATTCTTTATACTCACTAGCAATCAACTCCAGCATTTTAATATTATCTTCTTTGATATCTGTTATTATATAGGCATTCTGATTTTCTTCCATCCAATCCATGAGCGCCTTTAAATCCAATTGATGTAACCCATTCTTCATCTGTAAGTTCATAAATTCATTATGGCTATAATGCTGTTCTTCCCTTTCATCCTGATCTCCTACCTGAAATAATCTGGTTATAAACCCATCCCACCCATGTAAAAGGACGGGAACTTGGTCACTTGTCCAGACTAAGTCCACTTCTATAAAATTAACTCCTTTTCTAATGCTCTCGTCTAAAGCTTCTTTTGAATTAGATACGAGGGTACCATTAATTCCACCACCACCATGTGCTATAAACTCAGGTTTCTGAACATTTGATTGCTGATCCTCTATACTATAAATTTCATTGGACCGAAGCAGATTATGATCAAGAACATGCTTTGAGTAATTAATGCCCTGGATGGCTCTTTCATACCCTTCTCTTGTCTCATCTAATCCAATTGTAGCTCCTGTTTGCAGGTTGTAAGCTTGACTATTTTCATAAATACCATCTCTAGACATCATAAATAAAGTATGGTCATCTAGATAAGACCCTTTAAGTAAATAGGTTTGAAAAGCAACAAATCCCTCCTGAGCTGTAAATAGATTCTGACCTAACATCACTGTCCCCATCTGAGAAAGTCCTGTGATATCTAAGATGGTTGGTAAGAAATCAATCTGACCACCTACTGTGGATATGGTCTTGTTAATATGACTCCCTGGTATATGGATAATTAACGGTATTTTAAGCATTTCATCATAATTATAAAATTTACCTAATAGTTGTGACATATATTTCTGATTCTCTTCCTCTTTCATATGTAGACCAAAATGATCACCATAAAATACAATCATGCTATCTTCATATAAACCTCTATCCTTTAAGTCATCTAAAAATTTACCGATAGATTGATCTACATAATTAATAGCCTTTAAGTAATTACCAAACAAGGTACCTTTGTGCTCTTCTAATAAATTAAACTGGTTATTCTCTTCACCAATATCGAATGGATAGTGAGAGCTTAGGGTTGTATAGAAAGCCAGAAAACGTTGTTGATTTTCTAGATAGCTTATTGATTGATCGAATAACTCCTTATCACTCATTCCCATCCCTAAGATCTCTTTACTGTCCATATCTTCGATACTGATAAAATGATCAAACCCTTGTCCCACTGAAGCCTCTTCTCTATTCCAATAGTCACCAACATTACCATGAAACATCATAGTCGTATATCCTTGATCCTTAAGAATCCAAGGCAGCCCATAAAAATCATTATTTGCATATGCTTCATACACATAACTCTGAATCGTGGGGTGCAGTGAGTTCAAGGTTATAAATTCTGCATCAGAAGTACCACCTTTACCTAATTGCTGATAGTAATTTTCAAAATATATACTCTCTTCACTAATTAAATCATTGAGTACTGGGGTGACCTCTTGGCCATTGTATAAAAGTTGGATTGGAAAGTCTTGAAAAGCCTCCATTTGTATAATAATTATATTTTTATTTTTTCCAATGCCGTTATATATGGATTCTTTGTATTCTGCCTCTTCTATATAGGGAAGGTCATGGATCAATTCTTTTTCTGGTACAAAATCTTTCACATGATATGTAAATACTTCATTATAAATCAATGAATTCATAGAACTCTTTATAAGAATTGGACTTGTGATCATGAACAGCAGCAGTAGTCCAGCTAAAATAACTGACCCATATACGGGTTGATTCTCTTTTTGGTCCATATGCTTGTACATGAATAAGGCTAATACTGGTTCTATTACTAAGTAGATCATCCATAATCTAACTTGCAACCAAACACTCTGACCTACACCTGCTAAATACTTTATTTGACTAATTAATTGAATAGAAGGTAACTCATTAAAATAGTTGTAGTATAGCAAATCAATTAACATTAAAATAGAAAGCAAACTATCCAAAACAAGAAATATCCATCTATTTACTTTTAAACTATACCCAATCCACCCAATTAAGAAGATAATGATACTCGTATAGACTATGGAATAAAGTAAGGACTCCAAATTGGTGTATATGGTTGCGTAGAACATGTACAATTTTACTCCAAGTAGCAATATGACCAAGTATAGGTTAATATTTTTTATCTTCATTTTCTTAATCAACCTCCTATACTAGTCTATTATTGAGTTGTCCCATATATACAAAAAACTAACTCATCTTCCGATGAATTAGTTTTTAATTGCATTTAAATGTAGTTGAAGAATATCTCCGTGGTCACTCTCTTCTTCCACTAGCCTTACTAAGACTTCCCTTAATTTTTCATCCTTTGTCTTATCAATTAAACCTTTATAAAAATCTGTTGTAATCTTCTCTGTTTCAATAGCAACCGCTAAGGCTTCTTCGATGCTATGTAGTTCTTGTTTTCTTCTACTAAAACCTACATGATTGGCATAAGAATGAAAATACTGATCAACTTCTTCAGTAAAAAGATAGTCATCATGTCCAGCAAATTCCTCATACATTTTTTGAAAAACTTCAGCGTGTGCAATCTCATCATTAGCTAATTTTAACATTAACTCTTTCACTTCACCTTTTGCCAATTCACTGTACTTATTATAGAACCCTACACCTTCTTCTTCAATGGATATAGCAAAACGTAATATTTCTCCTATAGATGCATTATGCATGACAAATCACCTTCTTCTATAAAATTAACATTGTTATGTTCCATTTACCCTTTAATTATATCATCTATACTATAATGATGCAAAATAATCAGAAGATTCTTACCAAGTAACTTGGACCATTTTATTAGCCATGCTATATCTTCATCTGTATATTTGTATTGTTAGGAAAGTACGTTTACACATTAAGTATAATACGTACCTCTCCAATAACTTAGTTGCTCATTAATCAGCAATATATAATATACCAATAGTTTTTTTGCCACAATGACAGGATATTAGACTACTTGCCTGAGTGGTAATAATCTTCATACCAGGTAGATTCTTTTCCAGCTCTTGTCGGATATATTTTTCTTCCTCTTCACTTCCTAGAGAATGTGTGATAAATACACGGTCTCCAATCATTTTATCCTTATCTGCTATAGCTTCTTTGATCATTACATCAAAGCCCTTTTTCTTTTTACCTCTTATCTTTGAACCTACTGTCATACCGCCATCAATGACTTTAATAATTGGTCTAATATTCAACATAGAGCTAACAACGGATTGCATAGCACTACAACGTCCACCTTTATACAAAAATTCCAATGTATCTATAATAAAGCTTGTATTTACCTTTGGTAGGATTGCTTCAGTCTCTTGAACCACTTCATCAATAGAATACCCTTCTTGTATAAGGTCATAAGCATAACAAATACTTAAACCAATCCCAGAGGATAAATTAGCTGAGTCAATTATTCGTATACAGCCATTCTCAATATCTTTTGCCGCTATATTAGCATTTTGACAAGTAGATGAGAATCCTGATGAAATACTTATGTATAAAATATCGTAACCATCATCTGTATATTTTTTAAAGCGTTTATAAAAATCTTCTGGTGTAATAGCTGAAGTCTTGGGTAAAGCACCTCTCTCATCAACCATTTGAAAAAGCTTATGAGGATTAATCTCCACACCATCTTTATAGGATTCATCGCCAAAAATGACATACAGCGGAATAATTTCAACGTTCATTTTTTTAATCATTTCTGGTGACAGGTCACTACTGCTATCTGCCATCAACTTAATCTTCCTCAAATAAATCACCTCAAATATTGTTTTTTTATTGAGTTTTAGGTATATACTCTCAACACTCATTCATATGCGAAGGTTATCATTACAGAACTCCATTATAAGAGTTCTTTTTGATGATTACCTAATATTATACCATAGCAATTTAGTATTTTCATTAGATAAGTATTAAAATGAATAGTGTTCATCTTTATTGTTTTAAAGCATAATATAATGTTGAGCCTTTCTTATTTTTCAATAATAAGTAAAAGATTTGAAAAACCTATTGCAAAACTGGTTCATTTGTATTATTATATTAACGTAGTAAAAATCCGAACTATTTTTATTAAATCTAAATTAATGTTCACTTATATAAATCTGACAATAGGGGTCAGTTGTATCTACCGAACTACCATAAATAGTTGTAGGCTATAAGTACATTTACTTTCATTTACCGTCAGTCAATCGATGATTGACTACGGTCAATACCTGAGGAGATGATTAGGAATGAAGTATGATGTTATTATTGTTGGAGCTGGTCCAGCTGGAATTTTTACAGCTCTAGAATTAGTGAAGAAGAACTCAGATAAAAATATTCTACTAATCGAAAAAGGCCGCAACATTGAAAAACGTAGTTGCCCAAAAGAAAAAACGAGATCCTGTGTAAATTGTAAACCATATTGTCACATTACGACTGGTTTTTCTGGTGCTGGAGCATTCTCAGATGGTAAGTTATCTTTAAGTCATGAAGTAGGCGGCGATTTACCTAAACTCATTGGTATTGAGACTGCTGAAGAATTGATTAAATATACGGATGAAATTTACTTAGAGTTTGGTGCTGACACAAAAGTAGAAGGCATCGAAAATACAGATGACATCAAAGAAATTCGTAGAAAAGCCATCGAAGCTGGATTAAAACTAGTCGATTGTCCTATTCGTCATTTAGGTACAGAAAAGGCTCAAGAAATATATACGAAAATTCAAAACTTCTTAATTGATACCGGTATTGAGATTAGATTCAATACCCATGTCAATGATTTGCTAATTGAAGACGGAAGCATCCAAGGAGTTTCTATCTCTCCAAGTAACCAACCATCTGATATAAGTTATGTCTACGCTCCAGAAGTCATTGTTGCAACTGGTCGCAAAGGTGCTGATTGGCTTAAAGATATGTGTGTCAAACATCTCATCGATCATTCAGCGGGAACTGTAGACATTGGCGTACGTGTTGAAGTTCGAAATGAAGTCATGGATGAGGTTAATAACGTTCTTTATGAATCTAAGCTTATAGGTTATCCAGCTCCATTCAAAAATAAAGTTCGTACCTTCTGCCAAAATCCAGGAGGCTTTGTCAGTCAAGAAAACTACGATAATGATCTAGCTATTGTCAATGGTCATTCTTATAAAGATAAAAAATCAAATAATACTAACCTAGCTATACTCTGTTCTCATAACTTTTCTGTACCATTCAACCAACCCATTATGTACGGTAAAAAGGTTGCTGAACTTGTTAATATGCTGGGAGATGGAAGTATTTTGGTTCAACGATACGGTGATATCCTAGATGGTAAAAGAACATGGCAAGATGAATTAGATCAAGCTAATGTTAGACCAACATTACCGGATGCAGTAGCAGGAGACTTAACCTCTGCTATTCCTTATCGTACCATGAGTAATATATTGAGTTTCATCGACTCTATGAACACTGTAGTTCCAGGCTTTGCAAGTCGTGAAACACTCTTATATGGACCAGAAATAAAATTCTATAGTAATAAAATAAAACTGGATGAAGACTTTAAAACCAATATTCAAGGGTTATATTGCCTTGGAGATTCCAGTGGTTGGACTCGTGGTCTTATGATGGCTTCAGCCATGGGAGTATTGATGGCAAGAAAATTAATGGCTTAACTGAATAGTATAAACTAATAGAAACCCATCCTTGGATGGGTTTCCTTTATATAAAATTATCTAATTTTTATACTGATTCTTTATTAATTCCTTCTCAATTTCATTAGCACTTCTTGAATCATAGGGGTTGTGAATCAGCACATAATTTCTATCTTTATACCGTTGCTAACTCATAGCACATAACCATTCTCTATTTTACACAAAGCATTATTGTATCATCATATGCATGTGAATGAAACATAAAGAAAGCAGCCCTATTTAGAGCTACTTTCATATTGAAGTTCAGTAGTAGTTTTCTCACTCTCTTCATAGCGTCCTAATAGATAAGCTAAGAACGCTGTAACACCACTTATGGCACCAATAATTAACCAAAATTGTGTGAAATCAATTGACATCAAGACTAAACCTGTAATAGCTGGTCCAATGGTGAAACCTGCTCCCATAATGATGTTTATGATGGCATTAAATCGTCCTCGATGTGAAATAGGAGAATGATTTGCAATATATACCCCACTATTAGTTGTTGCGAGAATCTCACCCATGGTCCATATAAAAAAGGAGATATAGAACAATCCCAGTTGTAGTACATGTTGCAGTATTTCTGATGAACTATCAAGGTTATTAACAATGCTCAGCTGACTATATTGATCAGCAAATGTCAATATACCAAAACCAAACAAGTAGAATAAGTAAGCTATCAGCATGTTGTAAATAGGCTTGATATGACGAGTAATCCTCATGACTATACTCGTAAAGAGTAATACGACAATAGCATTGAAGCTCATCAGATAACCAAAGCTGGTAGCTGCTTCATCCCTGAAAAGACTCTCCAACTGGAGTGGAATCGTAAAGGAATGTTGTGCATAGACAAAGGCTCCGAAGAAGCCAATTCCTGCAAAAGCAAGTAATAATGGGCGTTTTATTAATACCTCCATAAAACTACCTTCTTCTGCCCTTTCACCTGTTCCCTGTGCTTTGGATGCCTTTAATGCATCTTCCGTTGGTTTAGTCTCTGGTATATAGTATGTTATTAATGCAAGTGCAATAAGAGTAGTTAATGCATCACCCCAAAAGATCCACTGAAGATAGTCTTTAAACAAGAAGCCAGCTAGCATAGGACCAATGGCTACCCCAAAATTTATCCCAAGATACAGTAATGAAAAAGCATCTTTTCTTCGTTCTGGTGGTGTAAGATCTGTTAACATGGCTGAACTGACTGGTCTAACCATGGAACCTAAGAAATTAAAGGCAATTAGGACCCAGACTATATAAATAGATGTCCCCATGAACCCACATGGAATAAGCAAAAGAGCAGCTAGACCTTGAGCAGCAATATATACCTTTTTACGTCCTAAATGATCTGCTAACCATCCACCAACCATAGGACCACACATTCCGCCTATTCCAAGCAACAACATGTAAAAACCTATTTCAGCTTCATTCATTCCTAGCTTACTGGATAGAAACAGGGTTAAAAACATATGTACAAACCCACCCATGCGGTTGATTATCCTGGCAATAAAAAGTATATAAACACTTTTAGGTAATCCTCCATACTGTGCAACGGGTGAAAACAACTTATTTATAAATTTTAACATTCCTACCACCCCCTAAAGTTATAGTATAACAATGTAACACAGATTGACGATCATTACAAGTTATTTTTTGTGTTATTTTCAAATTTTTTTAATAGTAATTTGGAATTGATTAATAGTCAACTTACTAACTCTTGAAACCACTTACAATAGATATGCTACCGCTTATCTGTATACTATAGTAATTTCAATTATTAAAGATTATAATATTAGTACGAGAGGGGGATTGATGATGAAACTCGATATCGATATTGATGATAAATATGAAGAAACAACCATTGTAATAAAGACTAAGGAAATAACAAAAGAGCTTGAAGACATGATTAAAACCATAAGAACCTCACCCAAAAAAACATTAGTAGGTAAGTCCAAAGAAAAACTTTACATCATAAATCCAGATGAGATTTATCGCATGTATGGAGAAAGTCAAAAAGTTCTGACGGAAACAGAAAATGGAATATATGAACTATCTCATAAATTATATGAACTTGAAGAACAATTTAAAGACACAAGTTTTGTAAGAGTATCAAAATCAGCTATTGTTAATTTTGATAAGGTAAAAAATATGGAGATGTTTTTTAACGGAACGATGTGTGTGAATTTTGATAATGGTAAACAAGAATTTATATCTAGAAGATATGTATCAAAAATAAAACAATATTTAGGCATGGGAGGTAAGTAGTATGTTTTATATAAAAGAAGCATTTAAGAGGGGTTTCTTAGGTATGTTCCTTGGTGTATTTCTTAACCAACTCATTTTCGTGATTCTGATTCTTTCTGGAGAAATACCTGATATGATCAATGCCCATTATATGATTCCCCAATTCTTCATTTCTATTGGCATAGGTTTTTATATAGCGGTTATTACGATCATTTTTCAGATTGAAAGCTGGAGTATATTAAAGCAGACAATATATCATTTTATAGCAATGGGTATCGTCTATCTTCCTGCAGCCTACTTTGCCGGCTGGATGCCACCACACTTGATCGGAAGAGTAAGCTTTATAGCTCTATACATTCTAATATACGTTATTCTATGGTTATCGTTTAAAACCTATTGGAAAAGAAAAATAGAAATGCTTAATACTGAGATTGAGAAAAATAGAAAATAAACTTATACAAATCAAAAACCCTGAGGTTGAAAACAATCTCAGGGTTAATTATATTCTATCTATGCAGGTGTTACGTTCTCTGCTTGTGGTCCTCTTTGTCCTTCAGCGATTTCAAAAGTTACTCTTTCGCCTTCTTCTAAAGTTTTGAATCCTTCTTTATTGATTTGTGAGAAATGAACGAAAACATCATTTCCATTCTCAGCTGTAATAAATCCAAAACCTTTTTCTGAGTTAAACCACTTAACAGTACCATTTGTCATTATAATGACCTCCAAAAAATAATATTACCTTGAGTTCCTAGAAAAATTACTTTAGAAATTTTGAAAATACAATTGATCTATCTAATCATTTAATAATCAGTTTATAATTGCTTAAATCAAAATCAATAACTAACTCATTTTTACTATTTATTCAAAGCGTATTATATATTATACACGTTACTATTTCAAAAATCAACCATTTTTATAAAATATTATTAAATAAATTTATTTCCATTTTCTTTTTTGGTCTCTGCATCCCCTATATAATACAAAATCCTGACACGACTCTGTATAAATTTCAATCTTTTATCAAAAAAATTTAAAATCCTTTAATGATTATTACTTTGATTGTCGAAATATTATAATATATATATTAATAGGTATCTGAATAACTATATTATGCTTTAATATGTCAAATTATAAGATTTATTGATTGCTAACAATTTGACAAAAAGTCTAAGAACATGGTAAAGAAAAAAATTTAAGGAGGCTAATCATGAGAAGCTTGAAACAGAAAATTATGATTCCAGTGTTATTAGTTGCCGTATTAGGCATATCTGTTCTTACCAGTGTATCTTTCTTTAAAGCTCAAGAAATACTTATCGATGACATCAAAGAAATTACAGAAAACAAGGTACTAAAATTAGTTGTGTCTACAGATAGCTGGCTTCAAAAAGCAATATCTAAGATTGATGTACTTTCTACAACCGATGCTGTTCAAGGGCAGAGTTTTAAAGACGTTAAGGATTATATATCAAAAAATAGTGAATTATTTAATGATTTTGAATCAATTATTATGAGTGATAAAAGTGGAGATTTCTTAAGTACTACCGGAAGTGGTGGCAATATTAAGGAAAGAGCTTATTTTCCAAAAGTCATGAATGGCGAAACCGTAATCTCTGACCCAGTGATCTCTAAGGCAACTGGTAATCCAATCATCGTTATTGCCGGACCGATTACAAATAATAGTGGTAATGTGGTAGGTCTCATCGGTGGGACGGTTAATTTATCCTTAATTACAGATGTTGTTAATACAGAAAAATTAGGTACTACTGGTTACGCATATATGATTGATCAAAATGGCTTAGTAATGGCTCATCCTAATGAAGACTTGATATTCCAAGCAAATTTTTTAGATCACGAGAGTAAAAGTCTTGTTGACATCACAACGAAAATGGTTAATCGTGAAATAGACTCTGATGACTATACTTTTGAAGGTAAGGAGAAAATTGCTTCTTATGCACCGATTCCCTCTACGGGCTGGTCCATTGCAATGTCAGCTTACTATGATGAATTAACAGAAGATATTGATCAGTTTAGAAATTTAATCCTGTTCATTGCATCTCTTACTGTACTTTTAATATCTGTTGCTATCTACTTATTGATCTCAAAATCCATTCAACCATTAAAAAAGATGACTAACATTACTAAAGACGTTGCGGCAGGGAACCTTACAGTAACAGTTGATATTAAGAGTAATGATGAAATTGGTTTACTTGCAGACAACTTTAACACAATGGTAGACAATATGAAAACGCTTTTGGGTGAAGTAAGTGATATGGGTACAACAGTAGCATCCGCATCACAAGAAATGTTGTCTTCATCCGTAGAGGCTGGTAAAGTTTCTGAGCAAGTGGCAATGACTATATCTGATCTAGCTGAAGGTGCCAGTGAACAAGCCAGATCTACACAAGAAGGCAGCGGCATGGTTAATGATCTAGTAGAGAGTATTTCGCAGATATCAGAGAATGCTCAAGATGCTGCAAGAGTTACTGAAAAAACTAAAGATACTGTTGATCAGGGAATGGAAATGCTCATTTATCAAAAAAGCAAAATGGAAGAAAACAATGCAGCTGCTAAGAATGTAAGCACTGTTATCAATGGGTTAGCAGAGAACTCACAAAAAATTGGTCAAATTATTGATCTAATAAGCAGTATAGCAGAACAGACAAACTTATTAGCACTTAATGCTGCTATAGAAGCCGCCCGTGCAGGCGAACAAGGAAAAGGATTTGCCGTTGTTGCTGAGGAAGTAAGAACATTAGCTGAGCAGGCTAGTACTGCTACTCAAGATATTAACGGTCTTATACTCGACATAAAAAGTGGTGTAGATCAAGCTGTTAAAGAAATGGACTTAGCTAAATCCATTGTTACTGATCAAAACAAAGCTGCCCTTGAAACTGAAAATGCATTTAGAGATATTCTTGAAGCTGTCCAATTGGTATCAACGAATATAGGTCGAGTGACTGAGGCTTCAAAACTACTAACGAATAATTCAATTTCTGTAGGTCAGACTATCGAAAACGTTGCAAGTATCACAGAAGAAAGTGCGGCTGGAACTGAGGAAGCAGCTGCTTCAACGGAAGAGCAAAGTGCTACAATTAACGAAATCTCTACATCAGCCCAACAACTAGCAGATCTATCTAATGATCTTCAAAATGTTATACAGAAATTTAGGCTATAAAATAGAGTGCAAAATTAGTTACGTTAAATTACCCTCCAACAAGCATCATTTATTGCTAGTTGGAGGGTGATTTAATTGGTATCATTAAAATCCATGCTTACTTAACCATTTGCTGGCTTCTTCTTCGGAAGTAAATGACATAGGTTCCATTGCAGCTCCACCAATTCTCATCATTTGCATGGTTTTAATTGGGTTATCAACGATTATAGCCGCTTTTTGTAAACCATGTTGTACCTTCCATTGTATATGGTCCCTTAGTACGTCAACTACATCAGAGGTTTTATAATCCCTTAGATCACAAATATTAGCCCAGCCATTAGCACCTTCTAGTTGAGGTATCACTTTATTCATATAGTCCTGATGAAATCTATCGACATCTTCTTTAAGCCATAGACCTACTTGCTTTTCCTTAACAACTTTTCTTTCACTATCAACTTCAATCGAATACATCCCCTTTATGTCTTTGATAACCACCTCAACACCTCCTTTACCCCTCATTCGCAGTGTTCTATACTAAAGCTATAATTGTTATAAATATTATATCGAATCATAGATAGCTCATAATTACTAAAATTTCATACTTTTATATCTAACATAAAGAAAAATTGTTGGTAATATGACACACTGCTGTCATATTGGATTGGGTATACTATTAATAATGGAAGTGAGGAGATATATTATGAAAAAAGAATGGAGAAAGCTAGAAAAAGAAATCTATCTACCTAAGAAGCAACCTGCATTAATTAAGGTTCCTGCCTTCAATTACTTCACCATCAAAGGGCAAAGTAACCCCAATGAGGAGGTTTTCAAAGACTATATAGCAGTACTTTATTCTTTATCCTATGGAGCTAGAATGTCATATAAATGGGATTCTCCCCCTACAGGATATTATGAATACTTAGTCTATCCCCTTGAAGGTGTATGGGATCTAGCCGATAAATCCAAATATGTACCAGGCGTTGTGGATAAGTCTAACCTTGCTTATGAGTTGATGATCAGGCAGCCAAGCTTTGTAACACTAGATTTGGCAAATCAAATCATTCAATTAACTCAAAAGAAAAAACCACATTTTCTCTTAGATCAAGTAGAATTCAAAACAATAACTGAGGGAAGCTGTGTGCAAATGTTACATTTAGGAAGCTATGATGATGAACCGTCAAGTTTCGAATTAATGAATGAATACTGTAAGAATAATAACCTAAAAAGAGCTTCTATGAAGCATCGTGAGATATATTTATCAGATCCAAGAAAAGCTAACACTGAAAATCTGAAGACAGTTCTTAGATATAAAGTTGAATCATTTGGAGTATAATGTTAATTAAAGCCCTAAATTCTCTAATAATGATAAAGAATTAGGGGCTTTTTCAGTTCTTATAATTCCTTATTTAAATCAGAAAAGCAATTATTTAATCTTTCCTTAGGTATTTCACTATAGTTATCTCCTATATTCAATTCAAACTTACAACCACCCTCTACTTCTATCAAGTAGGGTGTAATGCCAAGGCTATATTTCTCCATGACGTTACTTAGTGTTTCTTCTACTTTATTCTTATGGTCATGAAAGTATACATGAAACATATTCGATACAGGTACTTCTGGTTCAGTATATGCCTTATTAAGTTTATTAAAGTATTGAGCTAACTCTCTGGCTTGCTCGTAATAAATAGACATTTTATCTAATCTCTTATCCAAATAGTACTCAGCACTAACTATGTAAGGATAGAGACTTATTAGATCACCACCGTGTCGTCTTTTCCATATCTTTGACTCTTCCATAAAGCTCTCTGGACCAGCTAAAATAGCCCCTGCTACACCACCTATTCCCTTATAAAAAGAGACATAGACACTATCAAAGAGTTGACATATTTCTTTTAGCTCTTTTTCATAGTAAGGCATAGTCTCCCATAACCTAGCACCATCAAGATGTGTTCTTATCCCCTTAACTTTACAGTAGTCTGTTATTTCTTTTAATTCTTGCCATGTAGGTAACTGCCCACCTATCCCCCTTTGAGGTAACTCAATGAGTAGGGTTGATATAGCATTATTCATCTCTTTTAAGTCATGGATGGTAAATAAACGATCTTCTTCTCCTAAGAGTACTGTCTCAATGTGATGCAACTCTTTTAAACCATCTTCTTCATAAATTTCTAGATGACATAGTGGATGATAAGCTACTCGATATATTTTCTTTTTATCACACCACATCCTCAGAGCTATCTGTTGAGCCATGGTTCCGCTAGGGAAAAATACCGCTTTCTCTTTTCCTAACAAATCTGCCATCTTATCTTCAAAATCATTAATCATAGGTCCCGTTCCGTAAAAATCTATCTTGGTATCTGAATCGATGGTATTCAAAGCATCCTTTAAGATCTTAACCTGATATGTTCCATGGCCATCTAATTTATATGTAGCATTTCTGTAGGCTTCAACAAAATTATTATTCATTCTTACCCTCCTCTGTCATTTTTATTATCCTGTTAGTATCATACCCCTAAATCCCATAAGTTACAAGTTTTAACCCTGCAGTACATCCTTCAACTCCATCAAATTAGAAATCTCATAGGTTGGTTGGATGTCTGTTTTATTATCTGTCTTATTAGGATTAAACCAACATGTATCTATTCCAAAATTTATCCCGCCTTGTATATCAGAGGTTAAGCTATCGCCAACCATCAATACCTTTTTTTTATTCATATGATTTATGTTATTTAAAGCATGTTCAAATATTTTAGGATCTGGCTTAGAAATTTCAATTTCCTCTGATATAACAATATCTTCAAAATATTGAGCTATTATAGATTTTCGTATTCTATTATTTTGAACATCTTTTAGTCCATTGGTGATGATAGTAAGCCTATAATTTTTGTACAAACTTTCCACAATAGCTATACTATCATCATATAGGAAGGATGCATTAGATAAATGCTTCATATAGGATTGAGCAAATAGGTGCTCGTCAAATCCGGCATCCAACTTGTTTGAGAATCGTTTAAATCGCTCTATTTTTAGTTTCTTTTGAGTAATAAGTCCTTCTTCAAGTTCTTTCCATATAGCTGTGTTAATATCTTTATATATTTTCAAATGATGATTTTCATCGTATTCCAAGTTAAATTCAAGCATTGTATTTTTTAGAGCATCTTTTTCTGACTTCTTAAAGTCAAATAAAGTTTCATCAGCATCAAAAATTATAATCTCATACTTCATAACTAGCCTCCTCTACCTTTACAATAGGTTATATATAATTTATCATGTTTATAAGAATAAATGTATGACATATGTCTTATCAAGGAGAATTTATGAAAAGAATTATGAATCAAGACCTATTAAAACAATATATGAATACATGCCATCTAGAAAATATTTTTGATCAAGATATACTAGAACATGCGCAACTTCATTTTTATCCAAAAAACGAATTTATACTAAAAGCAGATTTTTCTCTTGACTTTTATTATGTGATTGTCGATGGAAAAGTCAAAATCACTTATCCATTAGAGAATGGTAAATCCATATTATTGAAGTTTTATAACGAAAACAATTCTTTAGGTAATTTAGAGCTATTAAAAAACATCCCAATATGTTGCAATGTTGAAGCAATTAAAGATACTTACTTAGTAGGAATACCTTCAGATATCCTTCGAAAAAACTATATGGATTATCCAAAATTTCTACACCATTTAGTAGATTCCTTAAGTGAAAAACTCTATGCAACATTAAATAATAGTTCGTATAATCTTACCTATCCATTGATTAATAGATTATGTAGCTACTTAGTAGAGTATTTAACAGATAAAGATTATATCTTGTTAAATTCATCTTTCCATGAAATAGCTCAATTCCTAGGAACCACTTATCGACATTTAAATAGAACCTTTAATGAACTTGAATCAAAATCCATTATTAAATGTGAGAACAAAACGGTGTATATATTGGACGAGACTCGACTCAGAGATTTATCTAAAAATATTTATATGAAATCCCTTTACTAGCAGATGAACACCTAATGATATAAATGAATCCCTGCTTTCCTTATATATTACGGAAAGTAGGGATTGCGATTCTTTGTTGTATTAGATAAAAGGCCTATCTAGTTTTTTGTTAAGTACGCCATTATCTCTTAAAAATTTATCCCAACCGATTTTGTCAGCACCTATTTGAATGACAAATTGTAAGTATTTAAGCGTAAAACCTGTTAGTTCATATGGTTTTTCTAGTTTTCTTATAATTTGCTTATCAAAAGAATGAGTCCGTTCATAGATTTTACCTAACTTTTGTAACGACTTAAAGAGTCCAAGTGTCATAACTCTAGGCATCATATAAGTTGCTGCTGCACCACCTTTCACAACACATCCCAAATAATTCCTATTAAGTTCTTCTGCAAGAGAACAAAAGTAACGTTCTACATATTTACATTGAGAGGATTCCGTAAAACCACACTGCACAATAAAGCCGATGGATTTGCTTTCTGATGCTAAGGCAGGTTCTAAGCACTCAATGAAGCGCATCATAACACCAGGCATACTATGGATATAAAGCGGAAGTACAAAAATAATAGTATCAAATGTTTGGGTATATCTAGCAAGCAACTCCGGATTTTCTTTACTTATGTATTTTACTATACAAGGAGATGTCATTCCTTTTAAAAATTGTTGAATGAATATTTCAGAGTTCCCTTTTTTCCCTTTTGGAGATCCATTAAGGATTATTGTACTCATGTTGATCCCTCCGACAAACTATTATTATATTCTTCAATTGATTGAACTATTATTTTCTTTGAAGCAAATTGGTCAAAGGTTCGGAAAATATAGTCTATAAAAATTTGTTTACCTTCCCCTGTTGCAAAGTTACCTTCATAGTAAAATTCAATATCAGGATATTTTGTATACCTAGGTACATGCCTTGATTCTCCTGTTGATACTTCGACATATGGAAGGAATAGAGGTATCATCCTATCAAAGAGAGTTTTTAAAATTCCACTTACAAAGCCTTTGGTGGTCTTAGAAAAAATAATTACTTTATCTGCTTCTAAATATTTTGTATAAAAGATATTTAAGTCGTTATGAACACATCTCCCAGGGGTTTTCATCCAACAATCCCAACATCCAATACAGTCTCTAATTGCTACATGAGTAAGGTCCAGTTCATAAATTGATTGAGATGTGTTATTCCCACATTCTCTAATAACTACTGTTTTCATTATACACCTCTTTAATTCAGTTTATTACTACGCTAATATTTACTGATAGCATTAGTTTAAACCTAGGTGTAACCCCCAAGTCAATACATTTTATTTTATAGGTGTATAAATTTCTAAAAATACTCGTTCGAGTCCTTCCTCATATGTGGTAATTAGTAGATTAATATACGTAACTCCTTCTAGTTCATAATTATTATCTTTTGCAATCTTTCTTATACTGGCTTCTACCTCACTATCAATATTTTTCCCACCATTTAACCACCTACCATTTTCAAGAACTATATAGATACACTTTGGATGTGAAAGAACTTCTCCTTCCGTTTGTTGATGAAGATCTTCCATACTCCTTACTACAAGAAATTTATCTGCCTTCATACCCTCTTCATCAAAATATATCACACGTCTTAAACCAGTATATGTAATGGGACCTTTTAATCGATCGGTATGATCCCTAAGAATATCATACTCATCATAAGCAGTGTAATCCACTATTGTACCTTTAACCTCTAAAGGGTGCATCTCCTTAATACTATACCTACCTAAATGTTGTTCTACCTTCTTACAGTCTTCTCTAACAGATTTAATGCGCTTTAGAAGGAGTTCCTTATAGGCTATCTCCTGCTGTATTTTTTCTTCTTTTTCTTCTAAGACTACTTCTATATCCTTTACGCTCATGCTTTTTTTTATTTCTTGTATTTGCTTGATTTCAATATCCAATTCTCGATAGAAATTTGTTGCTATGACATCATAGATATCAAAATGATCATATTTCCTATAACCATTCTCACTATCTTTTTTTGGGTTTACTAATCCCTTTTCTTCATAAAATTTTAATGCATCTCTAGATATCCCTAGAAACTTAGCTACTTGTCCTATTGTATACATTTCCATTCCCCCAATTAGTAGCTATATTAATTATTATTCATGCATAATTGAACTTTTTTACCTTTATGATTTTATATCGTCGGCATGATATTACCACCACAAACTGGAATATATGCACCTGTTATAAAACTGGCTAAATCTGAAGCTAAGAAAGCAACAACATTTGCTATCTCTTGGTCAGTTCCCCTTCGCTTCAAAGGCACACTTTTCTCATATTCAATACTTACCTCAGTTCCATTTTTTCGATCTCTATCACTGATTGTCCATCCAGGCGCTACCTGATTGACAGTTATCCCATGTTCACCTATCTCCTTTGCTAAAACTCTCAGCACACCATCCATACCTCTCTTTCCAGCAACATAGGCTGATTGATTGGGAAAATTTTGCATGGAGCATTCCGTGTTAATACCAATAATTCTTCCATATTTTTTTTCAATCATATACGGTACGAAGGCCTTTGCCATGAGAACATTCTGTTTGACACACGAGTCAAATTGGCTCTGATAATCTTCAATAGCTTGCTCTAATACACTTGTCCACTCATATTGAATGACTGCATTATTAACAACGATATCAGGTGATCCCATATGACTAATGACATAATCCTTCATCTTCATAACAGATTCATAATCCGTTATATCTGCTTGAACTGTAATAGCTCTTCTACCATAAGCCTTAACTTCTTCCAGAAGCTCATTAGCCTTTTCAATATTTTTAGAATAATGTATAACCACATCTGCTCCACAAGCCGCCAATGAACGAATCATGACTCTTCCTAACTGTCCAGTTGAACCCGTTACAAGAACTATCTTATCTGTCAGATTAATTTTCATATATATCCTCCCCATGTTTTAAATTCTTATCTAACATTGTATTATATTTAAGATATATTTATCAATACTAGAAAAGCGACTAAAGTTACGAAAACCACATTCATATTTTCCAATCTAAAATTAAAGATGATTACTATTAATTATAGCAACCATCTTTCTATGCTGTTATACTTTTTTCACTTCTTGAGCTATTGCTGCCACTCTACCATTGCCAACAATTATATCCATGCCTGTTACGTTTAAAGGTGTGGCTGTAATAAAATAATCGCAACATCCTGTACAAGTTAGACATTCATAATAAGTAATATTAGCAATTTCAGTACTCCTATCATAGTTAAAAAATATTCTTTCATAGACCCACAGTCCAAGTGATATGGGTCTACCATTGTCACATACTCTAAACAACTCATAAAGTATTCGCCCATCTGGAAAATCAGAAGTGTTTACAAAACTTATAATACTTGAGAACTGAATATTAACCATATGCTTACACATTCCCGTTGTATCAATGGTAACATATGCTAGTAGAAAGACTTAGTTGATCATTGTTGAAGAGATAATGAGTATTCTACACATGTATCTTAGAAATGTTATTCTATATTCTTTACGAGTTAACGCTTAAGCCCATACATTGGCTCTATAGTGGAATAAATGGATGTCATATGATGATTTTTTCCTTCATAGCTTATAATACATATTACTCATTTCTTTGAAAGGGTTGTGAAAAAGTGAAGATAGGTATACTAGGTATGAAGACCTCAAGTACATCAAAAGATTTTCAAAAATTCATGCAAGCTGCTAAAGCTCTTAATATATCTGTTGTGTATTATAATCCATCAGAATTGATAATAGAAGTTGATAATATCGTAAGGGTTCTTGATTATAATATGGAGCCTATATTAGTAGATGGGATTATTAACTGGATTCCTTATGATACAAAGTATTTAGAAATATATGAAGCATTTTCTTCAATGAACATACCTTGTATAAATTCTGTTTCTTCAGTTAGAAACTGTAGAAATAAACTCCTAACTAATATCATTCTAAATAAACATCAAATTCCTCAACCAAAGACTCTTTTTATACCTAAGCTTTCAGAAATACCCACCCCCCCTTTAGAAACTCCAATCGTATTTAAGAAAAAAAATGGTTCTAGAGGTATAGGAGCATATAAATTTGACTGTATTGAAGAAACTACTGATTTTTTGCAAGAAATGTTAGGTAAAAAGGATATTTATTTGCAAGAGTATATTCAAAATAATGGTTGGGATATACGTGTAATTGTCGTAGGTAATAAAGTTATCGGTGGAATAAAAAAAATAGCAAAGGATGGCGAGTGGCGAACTCATGTGGCCCACGGAGGGCATGCAGAATATACTGAATTAAATGAATCTATTATATCTATGTGCCTCCAAGCAACTAAAGCTTTAAATTTAGATTTTACTGGCATTGATATAATTCAAGATCTTCAAGGCAAGTATTCAATACTGGAGGTGAATAGTGTTCCTGGTATGTCTATATTTTTTAAAGCTACTGGGATCAATATAGCTTATGAAATACTTGCATACTTCATGGAGGAGATTTTAGATTATCCAATAGATATTAGTCCACCACCCAAAAATTATTATCAAATCATTCCGAGTAAAATGAAAAAAACACAAATCATCATGCAAAGTCTATTTCTCAGACCTTATATCCCTCAAACACTAGACTTAAATATAAATAATTTAAAAGATATGCTAGACCAATTTGCAATGGTAGTTTTCAAACCTGATATAGGTGGTGGCGGTAAATATGTTGGTTTTATAAAAAGAAGTAATAAAAAGGAAATGTATACTATACATTATAAGACAACTATTTACGATGATATGACGATGAATGAGATAATTAACTTTATTGGAAAATTAGCACCTGGCAAGAATTTTATTCTACAAAAAGGTATTGATTTAATAAGATATAATGATAATACTGTAGATGTAAGAGTATTTATACAGAAACCATATAGCGAATGGGAAGTTACAGGTGCTATAGCACGAATAGCAGCCAAGAATAAGATGGTAACAAATCTTTGTAATAATGGAACAGGTATGTCTTTAAATGATTTCTTCAATAATATGTCCTATGGTGAAGAAGAACTAGAAAGATTGCACCTAGACATCTATGACCTCACTTATGCTATTGCAGATACTTTGAGTGATGCTTACCCCGCACTTAGAGAACTTGGTGTAGATATTGGTATTGATAATGACTTAAATCCTTGGGTCTTAGAAGTGAACACGAGACCCCGCTATAGTAAACTTGCTCTTTTTGAGGATAAAACTATGTATAATAAAATTGATGAATATAATAAAATAATTCACAGCTCTGTAGACTATTATGACCGATCAAGTAAAATTATTGATTCCCCAACTCAACCCAAATATCATTTATCAAGTTATAACAAAAATAATATGCTAGTAGAATCTAGATCTGTGCTTGAAACTAGTTTAGCTCATTTAATAGAGGCTGAAAGTAAAAAAATACAGTATTTAATGGATAAAGATGTTTGTCCAGAAATACTCTTAGAAATGAATAATCAAATGGAAAGAATATTAGAAAGGTTACATAGCCTAGATAAACAACTCATTGAAGAGATTGAACAAAGACTATCAATTTGTGAGTACGAAGAAGATGAAGCATAAAGATCTGGTCATTTATCCATAGTTATAACACTATTATCAGAATTAGTTCAAAAAGCTAGTTCTATTTTTTTAGATTTCTCATGTAATAATTATATTCCATGTATATACTTCATTAGTAATACGCACCTTCTAGGACAACCTTCATATGATATTAGTAAGAGGACAACCTCTCTTATATTAATATCATCATGTGAAAAGAGGTGAATTTGATGTCAAAGACATTAGATCCAAAATGTATTCCTAAATATGTTGATGAATTACCTATCCCACCTGTTTATAAACCTGTTGTTGTGAAAGATCCAATTACAGGCGAAGTTATTAGTCGTAACTATACTATCGATATGGCTGAATTTAGTCAGCAGATACTACCCGATATGTTTCCAAAAACAACTGTATGGGGATATGGAGGTAATATTGTAAATCCTCGTACAGGTAAAACTGTTTGTTTTCGAGGTTCACCGGGTGCTACCTTTGAAGAAGTTAGAGATATTCCTAGTCATGTACAATGGGTGAATAATATCACAGAACCAAATCTATTTGCAGTAGATCCTACATTACATTGGGCTAACCCCAATAAAATACCACCACCATTACCACCATTTGTACCATTTCCACCTGGCTACCCTTTAGCCCAAAGCCCTGTACCCCTTGTAACACATGTTCATGGTTTAGAGGTTAGATCAGATTCAGACGGTGGCCCAGAAACATGGTTTACGGCCGGAGAAGAGAAAAAGGGAGAAGAGTTTTTAACTTCTCGCTATACTTACCCTAATTCTCAGGAACCTACAACGCTTTGGTATCATGATCATGCCCTAGGAACTACTCGTCTTGGTGTATATGCTGGTCTAGCAGGATTCTATTTAATTAGAGATCCAGAAAATAAAATTGAACCATTACTTCCAAGTGGTCGCTTTGAAATTCCTCTCGTCATACAAGATCGTATATTTAATGAAGATGGTTCATTATTTTATCCAAGTACTGGTGTGGTTCCTGATGTTCATCCTTATTGGATACCTGCTTTTAATGGTAATACGATTATTGTTAATGGAAAGACATGGCCAAATTTAAATGTAAAACGAAGGCAATATAGGTTTAGAGTTCTAAATGCTTCAAATACACGAACTTATAACTTTAAGCTTTCAAACAACCAATCCTTTATTCAAATTGGTTCAGATGGTGGATTTCTACCTTATCCAGTAACGTTAAAAGAAGTACTTCTTGGACCATCAGAACGTGCTGACATTTTGATTGATTTCTCCGAACTAAAACCTGGAACCACTATCCGCCTTACTAATGATGCAAATTCTCCGTTCCCTAACGGTAGGCCACCTGACCCTGAGACAGTAGGACAAATTATGCAGTTTACCGTTGTTGAATCACGAGTTGTACCACCTAAAAAGCTTCCAGCTAAACTGAATAAAATACCAGTACTCAAACCAAACGTACCAAAAGAGCTCTTAACCTTAAATATTGTAAGAAGAGCACTCCAAATGCCCCTTGAATTATTATTGGACGGACAAAGGTGGGAAGCTCCAGTTTCAGAACTCCCTATAGTAGGATCAACTGTAGAGTGGGAGATTATGAACCTTACAGCTGGCGCACATCCAATTCATATACACTTAATACAGTTCCAAATTAAAAATACCCAGAAGTTTGACAGCCAGAGATATAATGAAGAATGGACGAAACTTAATGGTGAACCTCCTCTATTACACCCAACGATACCATTGCCTGTAGAACCTTTCCTTGAAGGCAATCCTATTGACCCTCCTCCTAATGAACGGGGATGGAAAGATACTGTTTTAATGATGCCTGGAGAGGTCACTAGACTTTTACTTCGTTTCGCACCACAGGATGCTAAAAAAGTCAAGCCAGGAGAAAACTTGTTCCCATTTGACCCAACCTTTGGATTTGGATATGTATGGCATTGTCATATTGTAGAACATGAAGATAATGAAATGATGAGACCGATGAAGGTCATTTCTTGTCCGATACGTGAACCCAATCCTCAGTCTTGTTGTCAGGTAACAGTAGAGGGAAGTACTCAGTTAGTCCCACCGGCACTAACTGATGAACCAATCCAGCATAGAAGTGTAGTAAAGGCAAAAGTTGAAAAAGTTTGTCCTGAGAATGTCGTTATTAATGGATTTGTACGCAAGACAATCACATACACTGCTGTTTTAGATAATGGTGCTGAAGAAGAAAAAGAACTAGTAGATGACATTCCATTTCAATGTGTCATAGAACGAGAAGACGCAAATGAAGGTGATACATTCGATATTACTGGTACAACCATCATATGTGAGGTTTTCGCTAAGGCTCAGAATTTTGGAATACACCCCGTAACAAATCAACAAGTAGCTTATAGCTTTGTTGAAAAAGACATTGTTAAGGTTTGTATCAGAAAAGGTTGTAAGTAGTTCTATAAATAGTAGGAGAGCTTAAAACTATAAGCTCTCCTTACCTATTTATTTATTTGGGATCAAGTGACATAACATAGTCATAGCTTTCATTAAGATAGTCAGTTAACTTATCTAAATCTGTTAACATAATCTCCGGAATCAAAATATACCCCTTCAAGATTGCCCCATATGATTTATAGTAGCTTGTCCCTAATTGTTCCATATACTTCATTTGCTTTTCCTTTGAAAACCGAATGCCAATTTCTCCATCTTTATTAAGCTGAGAGAACATATAACCATTGGCCGATGTATAAGGCATTGTCTTACCTTTTCTTTTAAATCGTGGACATCTTTCTACTAGTTCATCGTATATCTTTAAAACTTCGTCTCTTGTCATTCACTGGCCTCCACAAATTCTTTAAATTGATCAATCCATTTTTGTCCTTGCTTACGATACATACTTGGAAAGAATATGGATATAAGTTTTGGTATAATCCAATTAATACGTGTATACTCATACTCATAGTCATACTTAGTGCTTTGGTCATCGATTGCAGTAAAATTACACTTCATCGTGTTATCCATATGTTGATGGTGATAGAAAGCTTCATATGAGTCAGGAAGTTTATTAGAAACAACTGTTTCCGTCATGATCATGTCCTGATTCCCATACTTATAGTATAAAGTTGAAACGCATCCATCTTCTCCATCTAGTCCGCTTTTCAGCTCTTTTTTTACAAAGCCATCTTGATATTCCTTTAGATTACTTGGATCAAGAAACAACCTTGTTACCACATCTATTGGTTTATTAATGACTATCGAACCTACTATTTTCTTCATCTCTTCCTCCTTATTTTTCAACTTTAATTCTAACCGAAACTCATCATTCTATTCTCATTATATCACTGAACAATCTCTGCTGTCTAACTTAATGCTTTATCTTCAATTATAGCTTATAACATACTACACTTTAAAAGAGACACCTCCAACTATAAGAGATGTCTCACACATATTTAGGTTAACTATTTCAAAAATCTTTATGCAGTTGATTTTCAGCTATAATACTATCTGAACTAAAATATTTACTTCCCTTTTCTATTAATGCTTGATGCTCAGCGGAATAGTAATATGCTTCAGCTTGTTCCATACTTGGAAATTCTAAAATGACAAACTTACCTTCTGGAAGAGATCCTTGTATATGTTTTATCTTCTCAGATACTGCTAGAGCTTTACCTCCGTACTTACTAATAAGAGGGTGCGCGCTAGAAAGATACTCACGATTATAAGCTTCTAAGTCATGAACCCTAACAAATGCAACCATTAATGCTGACATAGTTTTGCTCCTTTCTTTCCTTTATATAAATATCTTTATTTCAAGATATTTATATAAAAAAATTTATTTATTTTTTTCTACAGAAATTATAAGTTTTTTTATAGTTTCAGTAATATCATCAAGTTCATCTCCTGAAAATGAGCCTAAAACTTTGCTTATATAAGGTAAATGTTCTCTATTGACCCTTCTTAACATATCATAACCATCATCAGTTAATTTTATGAAGAACTTCCTCTTGTCATCATTATCCTGAATCTTCATGACCAATCCCTTATTAATTATTCTGTTAGTAGCATAGGTTATTGTTCCACTGGTTATTAATAGATAATCCCCAAGTTTCTGCATTGGAATAGGTCCTGTACCTTCCAAAACAGCTAAGATTAGATAATCAGTAGTTGAAATACCCAATTCCTTAAGATTCTTTGATAAAGAGTCATCAAGAGTTTTATAAAGTTTTCTTAAAGCTGTCATAAGTTTCATTTCCTTTTCGTACACTATTGCCTCCTGAATATCTTGACTTAAAGATATATTACACTATATTTTATTCGTTGTCAACTATCTTGAGTTAAAGATATCTTGTCTAGTAGATTGAACATATGAAAAAAATAACTTAGCCATTGAGAGTTAAAATTCTCGTCGTCATGACGACCACTACTTCGCCGTCATAGCCACTAACTAACACTACCTGAAAACTTTCCTAAACATAACTAAAGCCCTAACCTCTCCTGCTAAATCAAGAAAAAGTAGGGCTTTATCAGCATGCACCAGGTGGGATTTGAACCCACGACGCATCGCTTAGGAAGAAATTGTAGCTCATAATTTATACTATTTTATGTAAAAGTTTTCGGATGATAGCATCATGGTAAAAAACCCTGCTATTCCTTGCTGTAGTGCATATTACAGCTATTTGTCGTCTTAATGACGTCCTTATAAAAACCCCTACTGTAGTTTAATATTTGTCTGGCGGCATGTCACTAAAATTATGTGTAAACTCTTTTTCTATAGTCTGAGCAAATCAATATCCAAGACAGTTTACGTATAATTTTTTAATCAATCTCCTGTAACACTATTTGATAAAGAGCGAAAAAAGTCACTGAATAAGCATTCAACCTAACTTAATAACTCCTTGCTGATAGCTTTTTGAGGACAGGTAACTGCACACAATCCACATCCCAGACAGGCAGATGATTCAATGGAAGCTTTTCCTTCTACATTAATTGCATTGAATTTACATCTTGTTTTACAGACACCACAGCCGACGCATTTTTCTGCATCAATCAGAAAAGTGTATTTAGCCTTCTTCATCGCCTGCTTATTACCATAATTCAATAGACCCGTCATAAAGGAACAGCAGCATTCGCAGCAGGAACATATTATTTTTGATCGATTTTCTACATTCTCGGAAGTTAGTACCAGTCCCATTTCGGCGGATTTCTTGACATGTGCAATCGCCTCCTCCCGAGAAATTACTTTGACCTCCGAATCTGCATATTTGGTTCCCAACAATTTACCGTAGAATCCTAGCAAAAGACATGTGTGTATTGGATATTTATCCTTACATTTACGGGTTCCAAGAGTCTCTTCCCTATTTCTACATGCACAAGGGACAACAGCAAAACTCTTAGATTGCTTTATGATCTTCATAATTTCATCGGCTGGCAGTACCACTGAGTTATTTTTAACCTCAGCGTCAACTGCAAGAACCCTCATTTCAGGTGTCCCGTCAGCATGGGTCTCCCATGTTTTCCAGTAACCTCCCTCAAAATTTTTTTTACCTAATTCAGCAAACTTCTTCCCATTCTCTCCGCCATAACTCGACTTTAAAATAAATGGTCCATCAAATACGAATAAAGGTGTTGGCAAGGCATACGTTGGTCCCACATTCACTAAGTATAATTTCTTTGAAGCGTCAGCAAGCAGTGTCTTCAATTCTTTCGTAGGAACACCCGTTTTTTTTGAAAGTAGACCAATTGGTGTAAATTTCGGGAAAGGCTTTAAATTCTTTACCACTCGAGCGACATCTGGTAAATACATCAGACTCAGATACTCTAAATATTCTTCAGTGGGGTTCCCCTCACTATCGGTAGGAATCGACTGCTTCAATGGTCTCAGTTTTTCTGCAATAGCTGTTAAATTTTCTCTATGTTCTTGTGTTACTATCATTTTTCCAATCCTTTCTGTTCAGGCTGCTTATGAAAGATGATTAAATATCTTCGACATATATACCTGATTTTTTTCAATTATCTCAGTTCCTCAAGATTGACAGCCAGACGACTCAATGAGAATCTCTTTTATCATAAACTCTGTACCAGTTATTACTGTCCATTCACTACCTTTGCAATCAGGACATTTATAGTCACTATCTTTTACATGATAACTGAGACCACAGCTGGAACATTCACCGATACCAGGTATAGTCTCTATCCTCAGCAATGTATCCCGAAGAAAACTATCCTCCACGGCGATAGGATATAGTTCTTCTATATAATAGGGAACAATAGAGGACAGCTCACCTATCTGCAATACAAGGGTGTCGATCTTGGCTAGATTATTTACCCGGGCGATTTCTTCCACCTGTTTGACGACTTCCAATACTATTCCTAGCTCATGCATATCAGATTGAGTTCCTTTCTATTTCCAATTTTCTATGGCATCGAGTAGGTAATCGCACCATACATCCATTCCATCTCCGTATTTGGCTGATATGGGAAAAATGCAAATAGATGGGTTGAGCTTCCTCACCCGCTTCTCCAAGATATCCAGATTAAAATCGAAAACCTCCATCGTATCAGTCTTGCTGACTAGAAGAACATCCACTTTTTCGAACATGGCTGGATATTTGAGAGGTTTGTCATCCCCTTCGGGTACGCTTAAAATCATCACATTGACGGACTGTCCTAGATCGTACTGTGCCGGGCAGATAAGGTTACCAATATTCTCGATAATAGCAAAATCGAGATCGGCATATAAGAGAGCTTCCAACCCTTCTCGGGCCATCCCTGCATCTAGGTGGCACATACCGCCGCTATGTAGCTGAATCACCCTTACGCCGGTCTTCTCAACAGTCAGCGCATCGACATCAGAGTCCAGATCTGCCTCAATAACACCGATCTTACAGCGGTTCTTGAGTAGATTTATGGTCCCCATCACCATAGTGGTTTTACCTGACCCCGGAGAACTCATCAAATTCATCATAAATGTTCCCTTTGCCTTGAGTTCATCACGAAGCACTCTTGCTTTCTCATCATTGCGGTCGTATACCCGCTTTTTTATTTCTATAACGTTCATCGTTCATCCCTACCTTCCTGCTTATAAACCAATCTGGGGAGGTCGCTCTTTCAGATCCTCTTACTCTTCTTTGAAGGAAGTTATCTTGAAACACCTAATCACTTAATCGAACGTTTTAATAGCCTTGTTAAACTAATTATTCATATTGAACTAACAAAAAGCTATATGACTGTTCACATCTGTATGTATATATATTATACTTAATATACATTCCAAACAAGAAACACAATTAACATACTGTAGAATATACTACAGTATGACAAAAGTGTCGATAAAAAAACGAGGAGGTATAATGGATAACTTAAGAAATAAAAAAGTTGATTTGAGGATCAAAAGAACATACAAACTGTTGCTTGATGCATTAGCATCATTGATTGAGGAGCAACCTATCGAGAAGATTACTGTTACTGATATTTGTGATAAAGCAATGGTACATAGAACAACATTTTATAAACATTTTGAAGACAAGTATCATCTTCTACGTTATGGAATTATGGAATTTCAGAAGCTATTTAATGAGGAGACTCTCTCTAAGGACCAAGACATTTGTTTGATTGATCACTGTTTGACGATATTTAATAATTTGCTTTGCTTACTGTTAAACAACAAAAAGTTGCATATTTTAGTCTCTTCTACCAGACTAGAAGATTCTATCGGTTCAATTTTTTTTGACTTAGTAACAAAAGATATTCTAGATAAAATGGATAAAAAAAATGCTCAACAAAAAGGTATGCCGAGTTCCTTTATTGCCAGCTTTTATGCAGGTGCAATAATTTCTGTGGCAAAGTGGTGGTTTGATGAAGGGATGAACATCCCAATTGAAGATATGTTGGAATATATGAATGCTCAATTAAGGCATTCTTTGAACTAATAGGACACCTATTAATTTCGTGTTCAAACTAAATCTATTCTTCATTACTTATAGTCTCTAGATTATTGATTCCATTATCATTAGACAGAATGAATACTGCAATAATAATGAGTATAATCCTAAACCATTAATCCCAATTCAATAAACATGCACCCCTAACTTACCCATAATACACTATTCGATAACATGTTTTCCTGTGCAATATCACTCCTATGTTATTATTATTGGTAGTACCTAAATATGCCCTAGAACTTTCTTTCCTTCTTTATATATACTATCTCTTCTTAAAAAAAGCAGTCACTTATAATACGGTTCAGCTTATCACATTCTAAATATATCACTTTTTGCGTCCAAATCTCGTCGTAATGACGACCACTACTTCGCCGTTATTACCACTAGCTAACACTAATTAAAAATTCCCTATACATAACAAAAGTCCTACCCTCTCTTGTAAACCAAGAAAAAGTAGGACTTTAACAGCATGCACCAGGCGGGATTCGAACCCACGACGCACCGCTTAGGAGAAATAGTAGCTCCTATTTTATACTATTTTATGAGAAAGTTTTTGGATGATAACATCATGGTAAAAAATCCTGCTATCCCTTGCTGTAGAGCATATTACAGCTATTTGTCGTCTTAATGACGTCCTTATAAAAACTCCTAATTTAGTTTAATTTTTGTCCGGCGGCAATGGGCGACATTTATAAAATGACTACTCCTGTGTTCATAATTGATACATATCAAGGTAATAGGCATATTATTTTAGTGTAGACCTAATCTTTAAAATAATTAAAACTATTGAGACTAAACTTGCTAATAATGATGTAACGACAAGTTTTCCCCATGTAATCTCTCCTGGAACAATACTAATCAATGTAATTAACGTGACCATTAATACTAAACCAAATTCTATTATTTGCTTAAAGAATAATCCTTTTACGTCTCTTCTTATGGCAATTGGCTGTAATTCTTGTGTATTAAGCTTCTCTCTAATATGATAATCTAAAAATATTCTAGGTATATCAGGTTGAAGTCCTAATAGTTTTAACGATGATAAGTATCTAGTATTATTGGGGTCATCTTCATCATTCTCCACTCTTATTCTCTCGTCTATCATACCAGTAGATGCTATGTACCCTTGTGATTTATAGGTTTTTAATATATATTCACCCTTGACCTTGGCAGGAAATTCACAAATAATTGTATCCCTATTACTACATCCTATTAAGTCAAAAGTATCTTCTGGAATTCTAACAATATTTTTTTCTGCATCAATAATATTAGGTACGTTGAATCTACAATATATATACCTAATTGCAAAAATTGATGCTATATAAGTATGAAAATGTTGTTTAAGACTAACTTTTAGTGGGTATAGATTAACTACTTCACTAAATCCATAAAAACTATCATTATTATACGATATACCAATTGCAGTTCTAATTGTTTGGTCTAGCATAACTTCATCAGATTTTAACTTGTTATTAATTAATACTCTACCATATGCTCTTAAAGGTTTATCATAATTTGGAGACTTATGTTCAATAACTGCAAAACTCCCCAATTTTTCTTTCATCGATTTATTTACAACTATAATGTAATTATATTTTGCGCCTTTTCTATCAATAGTACCACTTATTTTAAAGGAATTGTTTATATTTGAGTTTCTATGTATCCCCATCTAAGACCACCCAATCATTATATTGAAATTCTCTTGACATTTCTGCTAATCTCTCAGATGTTTTGTTTCGAAGTGTTGGATTATTTATATTATCTAGAATGAACTCATCAAGAGTTTTACTAATACCCAACTTATTTTTTACCATTAGAAGTAATTCTTCCTCACTCATAGATAAAAATTTCCTATTTATAGCCTTTATACACTTCAAAGCTATGTGGTTTTCTCCAGTATGAAAGCAGCCATGCAGACTATTGTAGGAGTATATTTCTTTCTCTAATACTTGAACATCTAAAACCATCTGAATATTAAACAGTTTAACATAATTATAATCTTCACCGATGCATTCTGTTTTGTGCATATGCTTTAATTGCTCCTCAGTGAGATAGGTAACATATACATTGCATTCTGTTTTCGGCGAGTACTGAATAGTTGCAGGAATAGAACCATCATAGCAAATATATGGAGTATAAACGACATCAAAATCAATTAATTTAGACTGAACAACAGGAATAACAACATTCTTAAAATTCTTATATTTACTTTTAAGCTGTATGTTAGATGCATTCGCTCCATAGGCTAATACGGGAACTCTATTATTATCTAGGTTAATTTTTAACCTATGTGAAAGGTCCTTTAGAAGTAACTTTTCACTGCCATCTTGTACTATACTATCTCCAATAGCCAATCTATTAAATTTAATAATATTATAGATATCCCCATTTATATATACATATGAATTGTTTGGCACGTCTAAAGGGTATCCTTTTGCCTCTTCAATTTTAAGTTTCTCTCTATCCGTAAAAATTTGAATCACATCCTTATTAATCAATTTTATTGAAATATTTTTATAGTCAGATTACAACATACTAAGTAATTTCAGAAAATTAAAAAGGAGAGTACGCTTACTCCCCCTATGTACTAAACTATTACTATCCTAACATGCTGAACTATCCAAACTAGTAAGTCGTAAAATCCATTAATACATAATCCAATCAAAAGTACTGATATTATTTCTTTGATCCTCTTATTAAATAGCATACCATTCCACCTTTAATATTATTAAGTGTGACAAACATGGTTTCTATCTAATATGTACGCTTCTATTATTTTATAATAGTCTCTTAATTATTCGCCTCTTATTCTTATTTCCTTTTGCCTTAACTTTTCTATTCGCCTTTTCATCTCTTCTTTGCCACACTCATTTACTTATCTGCATAAGGCTTATCTAAACCTTTTTTCTCTGCTATTATTTAAGTGGCTTTAATCACATTAGACGTTTACTTATCTTTTTTTGGCTTTTGGTATGCTTTATTTTGGCTTTTTATATTTTCTCAACTTATTATTCTTAAGCATACATTTATCCTATGATAGATGCACCAAGTAAGAATAACTACACTTTAATCTATTATACCATCAAAATTATACCTTGTACATATTTTTCCATATCACTTTATGTAAGAAAAGTATATTTTAAGCCTTATCTTACCATAAATCTGAAACTTCATTAGCTTTTTTAAGCAATTCTAAGTTAGAATACCTTAATTTCCTGACCTCCATAACATCACTACTGCCTAGGCTGACTAAATTACTTAACTCTATTGGCTCACCATCGAAATGAATGATATACTTATTTGTTCCGTGGATAGGTTTAATGCTTTTAACTTTTGCATAATGTGTAATTCCACTATAAGGAGCTCCACGGTAACAAGCAACATACTCAATATAAGGTATACGCTTCTCTGCGATACGAACTGAGTACCACTGTTTCTTCCCAAGAAAAACTCTTTCAAACCCCTCATTCCTCGCTGGAAATATTGCAAGATTCTTCTCTTCTTCGCCTTCTTGCCGCCCCAATTGTTGCTCATTATCTGATTTATCCTCATCTTTACTTTTAGAATCAATTAGCTCATCGATGTTAATATAATGATCTTGTAAAAGAACTTCTGATGCTGCTTTGATATACTCTTCTATTGCATCTTCGATCAACTGGTTACGGGATGTGGCTATTTTACCTCCGGTCAAAACTTTAAACTGTTCGACTATAACGTCCGTCATTTGAAGCGTTCGCTCATCTAACACAAGTGAAATTTGCTTTTTTGTACCTTCCTCCTTACTCTTATTAATAGTTCTTCTGATACGGTCTTGAAGTGTCTTTGGCATAACATATCACTCCTTAAATTAATATTTATATTATAATATCATATTAATCTCCATATGTAAATACATATTATAAAACATATTATATTTAGTATTTATCCAAAATGAATAAGAAATTGTGTTATCAACCTATCTTACTGAATACACTTTCCTCTAACTTTTTAGCCGCCTCTTGTTCCAGTGAAGATGTTACGTGTGAGTAAATATCCATTGTAGTTGCTATTGAGGCATGTCCAAGTCGTTCCTGAGCAACCTTGGGACTTATTCCTGCATCCAACATGAGTGTAGCATTAGTATGACGTAAATCATGAACACGTATATGCCTTAACCCCTCCCTCTTTAGCTTCCTTCTGAACTTCTGACTAAAGGAGTTAGGATTCATAGGTTCTCCATTCTCTTTACAAATTACAAGATCATGATCTTTGTATTCTTCGCCAAACCTTAACTTGTTTTCACAGATTTTCACATATTGCTGCCTCAGCAGCTTCACTAGTGTATTTGAAAGAGCTATTTCTCTAATTGAGCTTTCTGTCTTTGGTTCTTTGAAATGGAGCTTTGTATTTTGTAGCTGTATAAGATTCTGCCTAATATGTACTCTTTTATTATCAAAATCAACATCTTTCCATCTTAACCCTAATAGCTCCCCTCTCCTTAATCCTAATCCTACTAAAAGATTTATGGGCACTTCTAAGTCAGTACCTCGTACAGCTTCTAGTAACTGTCTAGTTTCCTCACCTTCATAAATATGTGGCTTGAATCTCTTAGCCTTTGGTAGTACAGCTGTCTTAGCTGGATTCTTCTTAATCAGTTCTAGATCAACAGCCTTATTAAGTGCTGCTTTTAAATTAAGATGGATTTTCCTCACTGTAGCCGCTGATAAAGGTTTTCCACTGATTGGTGATGCCTTGTGGATTTCATTATAGAATTTTTGAACTTCTATAGTCTTTAGACTCTGAAGTTTCTTTTTCCCTAGCAAAGGTATGATATATTTGTACACTTGCCCTTTGTATTGTTCCACTGTTTTGGGAGAAATATATGGTATTTTATACGTCTCTAGCCAATCTATCATGAAAGCTTCAACTGTAATATTTTGAGGTGCAATATACTCATTCTGCTCTATATCAGTAATAATCTTTCTCATTCTTCGTTCTGCTTCCTTTTTAGTGCCACCCTTTATGGTTTCAAAAATCCTCTGCCTCTTACCTGTTACGGGATCTACACCTATCTCAATTGTAAGCTGCCATGAGTTCTTACCATTCTTTAATGATCTCTTACGTAAATGACCTGATGCCATTTTATCACCCTCCAGCCTTTAATTATGGGCTAGGAGTTTTCTCCTAGCCCTATTGTTTAAAAATTATCTTCATAAATATTGATAGATCGCTTACCTTTCCGGTTAAACCATTCAATGAAATTATCTTTTGATACTCGATATGTATTACCAATTCTTATGTAATCCATATCCCCATATTTAACTAGGTTTAATGCCTTAGAGTAGCCGATGCCTAAGATGTTAGCAATCATCTTAGGATTTAATGCATCAGGACATTCGTTTAATACTAAATGTTGAGCCATTAATACCATCCTTTCTTATTTATCTATAGCATGATCATAATATGTGTTTATCTTTACTTCATATACGTTATAAATTACAGCTTTTTTTAATACTATACTTTCGATACTTTAGGGTATGAATTTATTCTGTTAAAGTTTTTTCTGACATAGTTATAACCCTTTTCTTAGGTCTCTTTACATCTGCTAAATTAAACTTACGCTTTTTTATTGGTTTTACTATGTTACTTTCTCTATTGGCATTTCTAATGATTATTTCTTTATTAGTACTTATATTTTTTATATCATAAGTTATTCCTATTAGAGCAAGATTTGATTTAACTTCCTTAAGCCTCTTAGACAATATATTAGGCGCTTTAGGAAATGATTTAACCTTTATATCAATTTTCTCTACCTCCGCCACCCTTTCAAGTGCCACTAGTAGATCAGATACACTACTTTCGTAGCTATCTTTATCTCTCATTAAAGCTTGTACTGTTGCTGCTACTGGATGTGATCCAACTGCTTCCTCATTAGCCTTACTTTGATTATCTAAGTATGCTTTAAGAAATTTATCACCTCCGAGTTCAAGAACCTCAGCACTGATATATCCCCACTTTGTAAAATCAGCCATTCTCCCTAATTTTTTTGGTCGAATGATATTATACATTGACATCGCCTTTGATAATGTTAGTAAAATAGCTCCTAATATCTTAGGTTTATCAGCATCAAACTCTTCCCATACCTCTTCTTCAGTCTTCCTTTCTTCTTCTGATATTCTCTCTAATTCAATCAAAATAGATCGATCTAATAAATCAGGTCTTGTTGCAACTATATTAATACCATTAAGCATAACGCATCTTTTAAACGTTAATATTACTTCTTCATCATCTGTATATAGCTGCCTCTTGGCAAACCCTCCTCCTGTTGCAGCCATGCAAAGCATATCACTTTTTTCCGGAGTTATTATGTCTAAGTTATCAAAACTTGGCATATAGTTATTAGCTAATACCACTGCTAAATCTTGTTTTGAATTAGGCATTGTTATTAAACCTTGTATGCTTGGATCAACTATTGATTTTATCATCTTCATACTCGTTGATTTAGCTGCTCCCTTTTCACCATATAAAACTAATATCGGATGTGGTATATCAGGAACAAAACAAGATACTAAGTATGTTGCTAACAGTATTAAATCATTTTTTGTCTTAAATCTAAAATGCTTTTTTAGTAGATCAAATAGCTCTCTACAATTTAGTGAGAAATCTGGCATAACTTGAGTACGCATATTGCCACTTCTTGAGAAATAGACATTACTATCATTTGTAACCTTACAACCACTAGGGGCTATCCTAATATATTGATATTTACTATTAGCTAAATCATAATTAAAGGTATTATCAACCTTTACAACCCTCTTCCCAACATTCTTCGGCTCAGTAGAAAATATAGCTCCTGCTTCTATAGCGTTTATTGCTTGGCTAATTGAATTATCACTAGGGGGCGTACCTCTATCATCTAAGAATTTTTTTATAATATAATATTTAAATTTCTTTTTTCTAGTATTTACAAGCTCTGTAAGATTACCTACCTTAATCTTTGCATATACAGTATCATAATCATCTTTAATCACTTCTATCCCCTTAAGTAAATCAAGAATTATATCTGATTGCTTTTCTTTAATATCTGAATTTTCTATTAATTTACTATTCATTTTAATTCCTCCAATATATAATTTTATAGTCTTAAACACTCGTTAGCACACATGAGAAATGAAAGTATCGAAAGTATCGAAAACTTAAAATACAATTTTTTACATTTCAATACTTTCGATATTCTCAATTAGGCTACCATACTATTTACGGTAGAGACTTCAACAATAGTTTCATAGTTATAAATCTGTGCTTTCCCTAAATTTGTCACTATCACTTTATTAATTAGACCTATAACTTCATATATCTGCTTAATATTTTCTACTGGGATACCCTCACCATAATAGCAATTTAGATGTACTTCATTTTTATAGCACGTAATATCCACAATATAATCACTTAAAAATGATCTTGCTTGTCTAATAATTTTTACCTCATCTTGCTTCATAAAAATTGTATCTATAATAGGGACTATAATTTTAAAATCACCTATCATACTATATTCATGTGCCTCTTTACCAAATTCTTTTCTTTCTTTAAGAGCTAACTTCAAATTTTGTGCCATATCAATTCTCCTTCCACATCTTTAGTTTATTATTGTCTTACCTAGGTCTGTTGTGAATATATCCACTTACTATATCAGCAGGTGTTACCCACACAATGAATATCACTTGCTTACAAGGAAATTATATCATTATCAGT
Source organism: Vallitalea okinawensis (assembly GCF_002964605.1). Taxonomy (NCBI): domain Bacteria; kingdom Bacillati; phylum Bacillota; class Clostridia; order Lachnospirales; family Vallitaleaceae; genus Vallitalea; species Vallitalea okinawensis. The sequence continues at coordinate 36,290 of NZ_PQDH01000010.1, read as the reverse complement.
CATACAAAGCTATACTTTTATTTACACCTTTGACATATGCATTCACAAAATGTTATAATATGAATAATAGTTATTCACCATTTAGAATTACTGAATTTTTAACAATGATACCATCATAACTGGTCATCCATTTTAAATCTGAAAATAGATAGGAGCAATTATTTATGAAAACTAAGACACTCAAAGAAGAAGCAGATAATAGTTCTGCTCTAATCGTAGAAAGACTTTTTAATGTGAGTGAGACAAGTAAACGGCAAAATGCTATACTCAAACTTCTAAGTGCAAATAAAACAGTTACTAGTCAGAGTTTAATACAAGCACACTTAGAAAATATTAAAATATATTGTAGTCAATCGACTATTAGTAGAGATATAAAAGATTTACATATTGAGACAACTGAAGAGGGCTACTATAAAGTAAATAAAGATTTCTTGTTATCATTTCAAGAGCACTCATTAAAGATGACTTTAACAGAGTCTGAAGCAACTTTGTTTGAAGATCCTGTGACATATATTTTAAGCGTTAATCCTGGCTACGAAAGAATTACTGCCACAAAATTAAAAGAAACATATAGCGATGAAATACTGGGTTATGTTTGTGGAGAAGGAATCATAATACTTGTATTCAATGACAATGATTATAAAGAATATGTGGAATATAGAATAAAAAACCTTGAACCACTTATGTATAAGAGTCCACCGACAAACACTCAAGCAAGTAATAATGAAGATACTGCTACAAACAAAGATGCTAACACAGCAAAGGATACCTCTTTAGAAAATTAATTTATTCGACTTAAAAACAGCTAACAAATAATTAATATCTACTCGACCTAAAATTTAGAATCCTCTTATTTTCCAACTAAGGTTAATAGGAGGATTCTTTTATAACTTTTCTAGTCGAACATAAATATTTGAAAGTGAGGATTTTACTATGACTACAAATAAAGCCAAACATGTATCACCAATTATGATTCAAAGAAGACTTTCCAATGCCATTTTGCGAGAAAAGAAGCTTCTAGAGCAGGAAGGTTTTGATGTCCCTAGTTTTTCTGTCTCAGTCAAAGATAACTATAATAAAATAGATTGGAAACCGTATAAATACTATAATAAATCATACGGTGATTATCTTAATGAAATAAGAGACACCTATGGATTATCCATGACAGAAGTAGGTATTATATACACCCTGTCCTTTTATATTGGGTATGAGAATAACCTTCTTACCAAAGCTAGTGGTGACCCTATCCTTAAAAAAGATTTAATTGAGATACTAGAACTTGATAAGACTACTATTGATAAATATATGAATAATTTAGTTGCAAAAGGCGTCTTTGCTAAGATCAAGGTAAGAAGGAGTGTCAATTACTATCTTGATCCCCGTATTTCTTATCAAGGGAATAGAATTGATAAAACATTACTCAGTATGTTCCATATCAGCTGCTAATCTCGATATACCTAAAATTTTTAGGTATATCTCAAGGGGATATGCCTAAATTTTTTAGGTATATCTCTTTCTTGATTTACTATGTCCCCCAAGGATTTATCATCATTTTCATCTAATTTACCTATTAATAATTTAACATAGAGAAAGGAGTATTTACATGGGTATCCCAAAAGTTAGAGTAAGTAATGAAAATAAAATTAAAATATACAGACACGATCTTAGAACCTGTAAGAGACAGACAAAAGTTTTACAAGAACAATTACAACAAGATCTCTCCACAATTGATCATCTCAAAATAGATAGAGAATTAAAAACTGTCCTCTATCAAGTTGAGGTTCTTCAGAGAAAACTAAGTGAGTTAGGTTTTAAGGATAATAGAGGTCGACCAAAAAAAATGCCTGAAGATAAGTATGCAGCTAATCGTACTAAATTCACTGCTATGCTTAATACAGATAATCTTGACTACATAAAGCAACTTAAATCTGATGGTCAAATCAATAATATTTCTGCCTTTTTAGATGAATTAATACTTAAGCACAGAGTGCAAAGCCTTCAAAAAAATCACCTATTAGGTGATTTAACATGATTGCACTTCTTCAATTATTATACCAAGTGCATAAATGATTATCTTAATAATAGGTATAAAATATGCTATCAATGGATTACCCCCTTCTTACCACTCTTCAGCTAACATCATAGTTTTATAGTCACTCCCATCCTCATCAGTAGATGTTATTACAAATATCTTCTCATTAACTGGTTGATCAACCTTAACTATTATGATACTTTCATATGCTGGCACCTCTTGGGTATGCTTAACCTGCTGAAGCACCAGCTGACTGTCATTTATGCTTCTAGTTGTTAATTTAAAGACTTGTAAATAATCTATCTCTGATTCATCATGTGTTAATTCCTCTATCAACTGCCACATAAGCAGCTGTAAGTCTAGACTTATTCTTGATTGGACTCCCTTAGTAATATACTTTTTGCCCTCCCCAAGCATATTACAATACCCCAATTTCTCTTAAGCTTGTGTAAGAGTTACTATTTGATTCTATGATGATATGATCTAGAAGTGGTATACCTATGATCTCTCCTACTTCTTTTATTCTATTCATGACTTCTTTATCTTCTAATGATGGCATAGTACAATTGGTTGGATGGTAATGCCCTATGATGATTGATACGGCATTTGATAAAATTGCTGCTTTAAATACTTCCCTTGGGTGAATAATACTTGAATTGATACTTCCTATGCTGCAAATGTTTATTGTAATGGGTTGATTCTTGGTATCTAAGGATACTACTAATACTGCTTCCCTATATAAGTCGGTTAGAAACTCACCAATTAATTTTAATCCGTCTTGAGGTGACGAAATCTTTCGAGGTTCATACAAAAAGCTACTTTCTCTAACTAATTTAACGACTTCTACTCTTTTCCTCGGTTCTTTACTCATGACTATCTCTCCTCTCTTCTAACTTAAAAAGAAGAGAAACCTTCATTAGGCTTCTCTCCACTTCTAACTTCTTAATCTTGTATTTTATAGTCTCTATTCATCTTTTCTTCAACCTGGTCGAGTAGTTTTTGTGTCTCATCTGATATCTTACCGTCTCCTTCTTGCTCTGTAAATAATTCCTCTAAATAATTTCTATTATAAAAATCACCTGCAATTACAACATATATTGGTTGGGTTTCATAACCTACTTCAACAGTAGTCACACCTATTGGTACTCCTGTGAAAGCCACTTCACTTCCCTGTACAACATCATTTTGTCCAACAAAGAATATCATGTAATTGAATCGATCAACATAAACAGTTTCTTCAAGTACATAGCTTGTTAATTCATCAATGTAATCACCATAATGAACTATGGCAACTGTCACAATTACTCCGTCTTCTAATACTATTTCTGTAATATCATCCGTGGTTACTCGATGCTTTTCATTAATAATAGTTCCAGTATAATTAGTAATATTTTTAGCCAGCTGTCCCTGTGGAGCATCTATAGCTATTGCCTCCAGCTCCTTACGATTACTGCCGAAAAATCCTTCAGCATACTCCTTCATTACGACTTCACTCTCTTGGGGTATGGTGATACCATAATTGGTCATATGCTCTACTAATGGTTTTAACATATCAATGTATGTTTCTGCTAGTTGGTAATTCGATAGATCAGTGGTATCTGTAATCTCATTAGTATAATCATCAAAACTGCTATAATCATAATTAACTGTTGTACCATCAGCATTTGTCATTACCCCAACGAGGAAATCACCATCTTTCCATGTTCCTATGTAATAGGAGCCATCACTCCAAGTATAAGTTCCTTCACCATTCATGGTATCATTCTTCCAATAACCTTCATACATACTACCACTACTATAGTACAACACCCCGTAACCATCTAATGCACCATCAACTACATCCCCTTCATAATAGCTACCATCTGTATAATCAATTCTCTCATACTCTCTTTGAATATCATAATTGATAACAACTGTATTACTTTTGCCATCCCAACTTACATCCGCTCCCAATGCTTCACCTACAAATCTAACAGGTACATAGGTACTAGAATTAACAAGTTGAGCTGGTACATCCAACTCAATCTCTTTTTGACTATTCTCATCTTGAATAGTAGCCATCTTTGAATCAATGGGTATGGTAATGACTTTATTCTCTTTATATGCAAATACTGTTTTTGTAGCTTCATCCCATCTTACAGTTGCTCCAAGCTCTTCAAAGATTGCTCGTACTGGCGCTAATGTTCTGCCATCAATGGTTACTGGTGGTGTATCATAGTTTTGAGTAACACCATTAATCATCACATTTATTTTTTGAGCCTTAACCGCTACTGTCATCATCAGCAATGCTACCATTGTAACCGTTAGTAATCTAGTTAGCTTTTTCATAAGTATCCCTCCAATTAAGATTATCTTAATCATTGATTACATTATTGATCTCTTGTAACCACTTCTTTCTACCTGCCACTGTAAACTTCAGTTTTTTCCCTCCATCAGTTACTACCTTAATAGCATTTGGTACTGGTATAGGAAAGAATATTGTTAATGTAGGTGCTTTACCGTATGTAAGGATATCTGATAAATTGATCGCTATTGTTCCTTCTCCAATGTTCTTGCCATGACCTACAAAGACTATTCTCTTATTCGTTAAATATAACTTACCGCCTTGTGCATTAACTAAGCTACATCTATTCGCTTTTCCTTCTGTAATCACTTTTTCGCCATCTAGTAACTTAAAATTCATTATTTTATCCTCCCTGTTTTTCAGCAATAATTTTTCTAATCCAGCGCTCACTGTATTCGTATTTTCTTGCTAACTCCTTTGTATTTCTTCCATCAAACTCTTGTCTTATTAGTTCCTTTACATAGTCTTTTGATAATAGTCTTGTAGGGAACGTCACTTGCAATCCCTTATAATGTTTGTATATTAATAGAGTAACTTCTACACCGAGTATTTCTGCCATATCCTTGTATATTGAATTAAGGTGCTTACTCCTAAGTTCTGTTCCCTCCACCCACTTCACCTCCTTGCATTTTAATATAGATACTTTTTAGTGAAGTATCTTGTGCATTCTTCCTTGTGAAATTCCATATTTTTAATTTAATAAAATAAAAGAAAATTTAATTTATTTTAATTTTATTTATTAAAAGAACCTAAGAAAGTGTATGTATTACTCTCTTAGGTTCTAGGTCATCATATCTATGAAATTCTGTGGTGTTATACTCAATGGCATGATTAAAGAAATAGAAAAATCACTGTTAGCCAATATCAATGAGTTAGTCCAATCTCCCATTTTTTCATTGTCTGCCGTAACAGTAATCCTATCAACAAATTCAGGACAAATCGTCCAAACATCAATATTATTATTCTTAAGCTCATATAATTCCTCCTCTTTCGTAATGATTAATACAAAGCCCCCTAAATCAATGTCTACTTGCCTATTAAATCCATAACACTGATCAAGAGTGATAGTAGCCTCCCTTACTTCTTCTACTACCTCCTGCGGTAGCTGCAGCAGCTGGCTGACTTCTCTCACATGTCCAATTTTAATCATTATAATCCACTCCTCAAACTTATAGCTTTACCTTTGGAACTTCAAACTTTTCTAACTTCCATTCATGACGTACTTGTGGTGCTAATGGATGAAAACCTGTTCTACCAATTGAATCTGATATTACAAATACTTTTTCCTTATGTTGCCCTAGCATCTTATAAATTTGCTTCTGTCGATCTTTTATCTTCTTGCTATTTTCTCCTACACTCCCCCATGCAATGATTATGGCATCTGATCTAGCAAATGACTTCTCAATGTGGATGTCGTTATCTTTATGTACTAGGTCTTCTATCTTTAGCTTCATACTCAATTTACTACCAACTTTTGAAAATAGGTTTACAATATCTACAGAACCATAATCTAATTTCACTAAGTTATTAATGGTGAACATAGTCGTATGATCGATTTGTAAATTATCTGCTGTACTTGGATTAATCATTACTATTGTTGCTTTAGGCTTGTTTTTGTTCCATTCTTTACGTAAAAGAAACCGATGACTCTTGTCATCGGTAAAGTAAGCTTCTGTCTTTAAGGTTGATTTATCAACTAATGGCATTCACGCTCTCCTTTCAATAAATATAATCAAGGATATAATATATATTCTAATATTTTTTTAATTCAGATAAATACAACAATTATCAGCTCAGGTTATTTGTTGATACTAAAAACTCCCTTATAATCCAACAATACTATGGACTATAAGGGAGTTAAATACTTATGACGTCTTTATTGATAACTACTTTAACTTAATATAACTTTATATATTTAAGCATTCTTTTAGATTTTTCAATATATCATCAAATTTGTAATCAAATATGATATCTACCTTATTCTTAGAGCCTATAATTCTTTCATAAATTGGGTTTCCAAATATAACTGAAGCATTAATATCTTTGTGGTTTGATAGATTACTAATTATTATATTCTTAATATTATATAATACTTTTATCTGCATCTCATCAAAATTAAACGATTCCATAAATACATCAAATGCACTATCAATTCTTTCTTTTCGTGTTGGTAATCTCTTAATACCCCAAACATCTAAAAGAAACTCCCAAATAGTCCCCTGTGGATAATCATATATTTTTTGTAATTGCCCCTCATCTAAATATATATCAGGTTTATTTATCCACTCTTCAAGTATTTCAATCTCATCGTGGGATGGACAATAGTCCTTGTTTGTAATTACTTTTTGTTTTATGGACATAACATCACTATCTTTAGGATTAGATGCCTTCTCTTCAAAAATAATTTTAGCTTTCTCAACTGGTATATTATCAATTACTTCATAGCTATCACCCAAAATTAAAACCCGCTGTATCATTTCTGTTGGATCAATATTATCAATTAAAAAGTACTCACCTTTTGGTGGTCTTTGTCCACCTCCTGATACTCCATTAGACTTAGGTTTAACCTTGTTTTCTTTTTTCGTTCCATATCCATTATCTTCCATTCTTTTGCATAGACCAACAAAATCTAATACTCTAAAACTAAATTTTCCACTTTGTTCAGGATCAAGTCTAGTTCCTCTACCTATCATTTGTATATATTTTCCAACTGATTTTGTAAGTGCAGCAAAGGAGATATATCTAGTACATGGAATATCTACTCCAGTACTCATTATATCTACCGATACGGCTATATAAGGTTTTTGATATGGCTTTTTAAACTTATTTTTTATAAACTCATTCATCGAATAATTATCAGAGATAACAGCTTCTGCATATCTTAGATCGTCTGAATAATCTTCTGAAAATACTTCATTGATACATTTAGTCAATACATTACAATGTGCTTGGCTAACCCCAAACAATATAACTTTCTCACCATATTGAGTATTTTTTCTAATCTCCTCAGCAATTCTTTTGCATCTCTCTTCAGAAATAATTTTTTTCTCCAATTGCTCTAACTTAATTTTCATTTCAGACGATAATTCAATTTTTTTTCTTGTTTCTGGATCTAAAAGATATTCTACAGGAATTCCCTCTTCTTCAGCTTCTTTTGTAAGATGAGTTTTTATTTCTAATACATCATAAGGTGCTAAAAACCCTTCTTTAATACCTCTTTCCAAATCAAATTTATAGTCTGCTTCGCTCTTTTCACAACCAAATAATTTATATGTATTGATTATCTCGTTATCTGTCTCACTCAGTTCTGTTCCTTTTTTCTTAAAAGGTATTTTGGGCGTAGCTGTCAAACCTAAAATGGGACACACAAAATGATTAAATATAAGCTTCCTATTAATAGAAATTGATCTATGACATTCATCTACAAAAATGAAATCATAAAAGTTACTCGGAATTTCTTTAAATATAGCTTCTAATGTATCAATTACTACTACGTGAATTGATGCATGCTTATTTTGTCTAAAATTTGATGTTGTTATCCTAGTTGCAGAATAGTCTCTACTAATTAAACTAAAACCATCGTCTAAGCTTTGTTTTGCTAACATCCTTCTATCTACAATAAATAAGATTTTTTTTGCGAGCCCATTTTCTAGCATAACCTTAGTTAGTGCTACTGACATCCGTGTTTTTCCTAGTCCAGTTGCCATATGCACAAGCATTCTTTGTTTACCTTCTTTTACTTTTTCAATAATAGTATTGATACACTCTATCTGATAATAACGTTCTTTACCAACAGTAGGATCATAACCACCTGCAATTGATTTATCAATAATAATTTCTCTATCCATATTGATATTTTTTTGTTGTTGTATTTTTTCTTTCATAGTTTCGTATGACATAAAATTATCAACAACTTTGTACTCACCCGCTTCTAATCCTCTCCATGTATTGTCATAGTAGAGTATTCTACTTTCTGAGCAAGCATATAAGAATCTTGGTTTAAGAACAAAGGTATCAATTCTCAATTGAGCAAAGGCTTTTTTTTCAGCTTTATATTTATTTTCAATAACTGCAAGAATTTCTTTAGAAATTGGATCTTGTAGAACAATGTCAGGTTCAATGTATTTTTTTTGATATTCTTTCTCTTGTTCTTCTGACAATTTATATCTAGGACGGTATAACAATGTATCTCCTGGTACCCATCCTAGAAGCTCTAATTGCTTAATAACTTTTAAATCTACAGATGTAGCTTCATTACCATAAATATTTGACACCTAAACACCTCCATTAACTTAAAATAAAAACCATTTATATATATCACTATATAAATGGTAAATTATTTTAATTGTATAACATTGTTACTCTAAATGTCAATATATTCAACAATTATACAACTAACAAAGATTCCCATTTTTTTAAAAATTTTAACTCTTTAATTTTTCTCATCTTGCCAAATAAAGTTAATTAATTCTTTGATATTTTGCTCAGAAATTGATTTTAATTTGTATAACTCATTTATTGTAGACTTTTCTTGCTTATATCTATTAACAATCTTTCTTTGTTCATTAATTGATGGCAATGGTATATTTAATGACTTAATATCATCATTATTAATGCTTGGATAAGATGCCTTTTCCATTACTTTAACTATTTGCTTCATTATATAATCTGAGTACATAAAACATAAGTAGAGGTACATAGGATCAAGTATATCTTCATCTATTACTTCTAGTATCGCATAACCTGTAGAAAAAACTGTTTTTGGAGGTACCTGTTCTAAAAATGCAAATCCTCTTAAGTTTGGTCTAACAGAAGATATAATTACATTTCCAGGTATAGCCTGCCTTCTTGCCCTAGATGGAGCTTTATTTCCAATCACTTTATTACCATAATCAATGATTCCTGTACCATTTTTTACTGATTTTATTTCTACATAATTAATTTCATCTTCACCAAATACTTTTTTAGGGTTGATAGAATGTAAGTTTATTTTTATCAACTTACCTAGTGTCTCTTTACTATGTTTTAAATCAATATTATCAAATATCAACCCCCAATTGTCCAAAACAAGGTCTATACCTTTAATTACACTAACATTTTTATTTATTTTATTTGTAATATCACTCTGCACCTCAATTGGAGGTAAAGGAAAAGAAACTTTTACAGCATCTTCAATCTTCATGCTTACATTAGCTGTTCCTTTCATTAATGGTACAAATAACTTATCTAATTTATATCTAAGGATGTGATATACATAATTCATGTTCAGTGTATTCGAATTTTTGGCATATATTGCAAAAAGTATATTTGCTAAAGAAAACTTACCCTTTTGATAATGAATTCGTTTCATACTTGCATGTCCATGACCAGTTGAAGATATTAGTGGAATACATACTGCTTCAGTATCAAATTGATATTTACTATTAGATTTTCTAGATTCAGCAGTTACTACTAATGGATATGGTCCATCATTAGCGCCTTCTGCTTTTGCCTCCCCTTTCGCATAATCGCAAACATCTTCTATTGATACTAAAGGGTAACGTGCTCCCATTTTAAATATATTATCTATTTGCTTAATCTTTTCATATATATTACTATTTACATCTGTATACTTACTAACATACTCTCTTACAATATCTGATTCTAATGAATTCTTTAAATCAAATTTTGCAAGCGTCGGAATAATTTCCTCCTCTTTTGCTGAACTTAAAATTTTATATTTTTCATTTACTTTTATATTTAGATTTTCATTATTCAAATAATCCCTTGCAATTAGTCTCCATTTTGATATCTGTTTATTAGTTACATCACTTATATATGTTGATATATTAAATGAATATATATATGCCTTATCAATTCTATTTGCAATTTCATTTTGACACTTGCTATCCCAAGCAATTTTAAACTGCTTTAGCTCTTCTTTATATGATATTATGTCTATTTTATTCTCACTTAATTTTTTATCTAAACCTCCTAACAACTTTTCTTGTTGAATCTCATATTTAATTTTATATGACTCCATTGTATCTTTACGAATGGTTTCTTTAATACGTGGATCTAGTGTCTTAATTTGCTCTACTGGCACTACATAAGAATTTTTACTGTTTTTCGGGAACATTCCCTTTTTTATATATTTGTGAAACAACTCTAAAGCTTCAACTAATTGACAACCTTCAATTGGTGTACGATTCGTTCCTTTGGTATAGCCATCATTATCAACCTGATAATACCAAATATTTTTTGTTGGTCTACCCTTTTCAAACACAATTATAGATGTCTTTGGACCTTGTCCGTTTTTACTAACAAATACTCCTTGTGGTAAACTAATAATCGCTTTAATATCTGCATGCTCAATTAGCATTTTTCTTAGTTCCTTTGCACTACTATTCTCCCAGGTTAAAAACCCTTCAGATACTATAACTGCACATCTACCGCCTACTTTTAAAGAATCTAACATTAATTTCACAAAAAGTATTGTTGTTTCACTCTCAGTACTAAATTCTTTCCATACATTTGGGTACGACTCTTGGTCTCTTTCTGCACCAAAAGGCGGATTTGCCAAGATCACTGATTTAGAATTCTGAAAGCTATAATTAAACATGGCTAATGCATCACCTTGTACAATATTATTTGGATTTAATCCTCGTATGTAAAAATTTACTGCTGCCATTTTTCTTATCATACCTAAATACTCAATTCCCAAAACACCAGAACGATAAAACTGAGTGCTTTCATCAAAAGATGGCATGTCTAAGGTACTAGATTTAAAGTAATTCTTGAACCAGTTCTTTAATTCTGGATGAGCTTTAATACCAGGCCATGAATCTTCTAAAGTTATCCTCTCCATTACGTATTCAAAACTATCAAATAGAAATCCACCTGTCCCACAAGCAGGATCTAATATTGTGTCCTTTATAGTTGGTTCTATTAATCCAACCATAAATTGTCTTATATGATCTGGGGTTCTATATAATCCAATATCTTTTGTTCCTCCTTGTTCTGATAATGCCGATTCTATTGCATCACCTAATAAATCTGTATTCAGCAACCTTGCTTCATCAATATCTGAAACTGCTGAAATTACTTCCTCCAAATTACCACTTTGAACATTATTTGTGAAATTGGAATTCTTAAACACTTCTTGAATTAAAACTAACTGATCTTGCAATTTTATACTTAAATTTGTCTTTAGAACTTTTCTTGCTTCATTCAAAATATTCCCATAAAAAGGGAAGAAGTTTACGTTAAGCTCGTGAGTTATTTTTCTACTATCAATTGTTTTTAAATAGTAAAATAGTTTTGTCTCATTCTCACCAACAAATAGTTTTCTTATCTCCTTAAATTCTGGATCTATCTTTAATTTAGTTTCAAATATTCTCAGCAATAATAATTCAATTATATACTCCACTCTTTGCACTGGAGTTCCTGCCGGTCTTAGCTTATTATGTAATTTCTTTAAAATATTATTTGTCTTTTTATCTGCGTAATGTACTGTTGATCGTCCCATATTACGTCTCCTTTTAAATATAATTAATCTCACTATTTCACAATACCCTGAACAAGTATAATATCATATCACAATACCCTTATCAATATCAAATTTATATTTCACTTATTTATAGAAAAAACTTTTGATACAGTTCACCGTACTATATACAACAGAGGTTTTATACTTGAAATCTGCTCTCAACTATTTTCTCTAAAGACTTTAATGTATCAAATGCCATATCCTTACTAAATTCTATCCCATCTTCATATACACGCTTAGGGTGTACTGCATTTCTCCTTTTCCTTATAATGTGAGCTAAGTTAACGATCTCTTTTTTAACTGTAGTATTTCTTAATTCTTCTATAATCCTATATAGCTTTATTTCACTATCTTTCTTCTCAATATATTTGTCATGTTTTTCAGTGTCTGATATCCAGTCGATTAGAATTCCTTCTAAAACAGAACCACACATGATTATCGATGACTTAAAAGCTCCTACATTTATACATTTTGCTATCTCAACTAAATCACTCTCTATAATTTTCTTTAACTTTTTATATCTAGTATTCATTATACTTGTTAATAAATTAGCCATTATTTCCGTCTGAATTGGGGTATCCATTATCCATTTACGATTTATCACTTGGTTATACTCTGATATTTTAAAGTATTCATGATTAGACGTTAATTGAAATTCCTTTTCTGAAATTTCTAGAACTCTTTTCTTTGGTTTAATTATTGGCAGATTAAGAACATCTGACTTTTTAATGTAATTAATGATGCTTCCCAATGTCATACTTGAAAAATAATTTTGAGCTATTTTTTTTGTTAAATAATTATATAAATAATATATACTAAATTCTGTATTACTCTTTAATCTAATTATTACAGAATTAGCAGTAGGTGCAATATCGCTATAATCCTCTTCAAATAGATAAGCTCTGTACTTTCCATGAGTTGATAGAATTATATCCTCTTTCATTAACCTTGTTTCTATACTATTTATAGTGGGTAATTCTTCATATTTTAGTGGATATTCAAAATCTTTTACAAGTAGTTGTCTAGATCGGTCACATTTTTGTTTTCTTCTAGGGGTTATTACATCTGCTATATCTTTTAATAATACTATTTCCTCTTGGTCTAACTTTCTTCTATTTTCTCTGTACTCTGGTAAGTAATAATCTAAATATAGTTTGTCCTTTTGTATATCCTCATTCTTCTCATAAAATATAATTAATCTATCACTAAGTTCAATATTACTATTATTCGAAAATTGCTCCACTTGCGACAAATGCTCTTTATACCAATTACTAAATTTAGAAATATCTAAAATCCCTCTATCCTTGATGTTATCTCTATAATTAGTAACTAATTGCTTCTTATTACTTAATTTAAGAAACCTAACTTCTTTATTTTTTTCTTTACTAAAATGAAACAAAGAAAACTGTATTCCTGTATTAGGAGAATACAGCTTATCCAGATCATATATCCCAGTCAAATAGTATTTACTAAACAACTTATCTTTTAACAATTTAATACTGATTGCACTAGATAAAAAGAAATTATTAGGAACTATAAAATGTATCTGATTATCATTACTTTCTATTTTCTTTGATATATATTCAATTTGATCTATATCATTTTTCACATTACGGATTGGTACTTTACTTCTTTCTTCTACAATTTTAAAAATATTAATAGAAACCCCCCCTTTAATAGTTCTTTTAATCAATTAAATTGATGCTTATTTACCTTCTAGTCTCATCTTACATCTTTATGTCTATTGCAATTGTTCTTAAACTTTTAAATATCTGCAGTGTTATCTATGTATAGTTAAATATTTTTAAACCATTGTCCATCTACATGAACCTTTTCTACCATTTCCACTTCTATCCCTAATGATAATTCTTTAAGACGCTCTGCTAAATCATTCCCATCAATTAGGTCAATTGGTGTAGCTCCATCTCTCTGCGCCTCTTTTCTAGCCTCTCTAGAAAAAGTGCCTGTTGTAATAACTAAGCCTTTATCCGCTCTTCCCATCATAGCACCTCTAAAATCTCTTATAATTGATGCACTTACTGTACCCGCATATCTCTTAGCTTGAAATGCTGTATGAAAGGATATTACTCCGCCTATTTTAAGTATTCCTTTGCCATCAATTCCTCCATCATGTGACTTTCCAGTTACAAACACATTAGTAAACCCTAACTCCCTAAGCATCCGCTGACAGAGTTTTTCAAACTGCTCTGGAGTAATAGCCTTAATGACTTCCAATACATCATTCTGCCATGTAAATTCCTCAATTTCATTATTCTCTATCACTTCACCAATACCTTCTTCGTCACTCATTGCACTATTGGTATAGTTGATTTTAACTATATTTTTTACATTGTCTTTATTCACGCTTGTTGTAGCATTACCTTTTTCAGTAATAGCCCAAACTCCTCTTTTACTATTAGTAATGTATCCTGCTTTTTTAAGATAGGTTCTAGCCCATGCACCTCTATACTCAAGTTTAGTTGTACTTCCTTTATGAATATCTTCTATCTCTTCTTCGCTAAGAGAAAGTACCTCTATTAGTTTCTCTATTATTTCATCATTAGAAGCTGAGCCTCCTAGTTCTTTTAGCGCTTTGAGCGTTGGATTCATTAAATCATCATATTTATAATCAAACATAATCTATTCCCCCTATACCTTTTTAGGCTCGTTTTCTCAAATAATATTTATCCTCTATTATAATATTAATTCACAACAAATTCCAGTTTAATTCTGTATCGCCATTTTAAAGGCATAATCAATATGACCTATGCCTGCACTTGCTTAAATAATTTATACTCATCATGTAATATCAATGATGTATCTGGAGTTCAGCGTATCGTTCTAAATATTTACTTTCTGCCGTCCAAATCTTGTCGTCATGACGACCACTACTTCGCCGTCATTACCACTAACTAACACTAATTAAAAACTCCCATACACATAACAAAAGCCCCACCCTCTCTTGTAAACCAAGAAAAAGTAGGACTTTAACAGCATGCACCAGGCGGGATTTGAACCCACGACGCACCGCTTAGGAGGCGGACGCTCTATCCCCTGAGCTACTGATGCATATGCTTTATTTTATAATGTTTTTTCCATTTCGTCAACACGAATAAATGCTACGAAAATAATAGCTTACCTTGAATCCAGCAAGTACCTAAGAAGCGCATTCCCTCCATAGGCTCACCAACCAAGTCTTCTTTATTAATGCATACTTCAAATACAATGCCTATACTGTCAATAACCATGTTATAAACGATTTCACCTGTTAAGCTATTTTCCCATTCATTGACTTTTTTAATGGTTCCAAGAACTGAATACATGGCATCTTGTGAACCAATGGGCATATAGAATCCTTCTAGTATAGAAAAAAGATCTTCTTCTTGCAGACGTTCTTCTATAATATCTTCTATTTCTTCAGCTTCTATTTCAAGTAGTTCCTGAGCTTCTTCATCGCCTTGTCGTGCTTTTTTTAAAAGCTCTCTTCGCCATTCATCTTCTTCTATCTCCATTTCAGTTTCTATTTCGTCTTTATCGACATTTAAGATAATTTTTCCATCAATGGATAGTCCCATTAATTGGGTTCCTTCAATATAGACACCTTTTTCTTCTTCCACATCTAAAAAGTCCATAACATTCTGAAGTGAAAAATCCATTTGTGTTCCTGTTTCAATATCTTCACAGTATACATGATAGAGAAAATCTTGATCTCTCTGTTCTACGTCGGCTTCAACAATATCTATTGTTTCTTCACTTAAAGCATAGGGCATAAAGAAGTTAATGACTAGTTCTTCTGTATCAGTTAAGTTTCCTCTTACAATTAATCCCATCTTATCATTATATCTTTTTTCATACTCCACCTTAATGTGTTGATCATCTTTAAAGTTTGTAATATATTTGTTTGTAGGAGAAGTTACGATCTTGCTGATAAGATTTTGTAGCTTTTCTTCATCTACGTATTCCTTTAAACCAACCGCTGATAAATATTCAATCATACTACCTCTCCTCTCCTAGTAAATGAACACCTGAATAAAAAATCTATAATTAATTATATTTCTGATATTTATATATATTCGACTAAACACATGGTATCTTTAAATTTATCAAAGTTATATAGTTATAGTACCACCCTGCTTTCAAATTGTCTATATTACATTCCTTTAAGAAATGCTATATCAATATTTTTGATACTATCAACGATCTTGTCCGCATGAGATAAGTCTTGATAACCACAATTTGGATTTTGATACCCAATACACTTCATACCTGCTCGTTTTGCAGCGGTGACTCCATTTTTAGAATCCTCGATGACAATACACTCTTTAGGGTCCACATTTAATAATCCTGCTGTTTTTATGAAAATTTCGGGGTCTGGTTTGCTTCTTTCTAAATCATAACCTGTTACTTTTACTGTAAAATAGTCTTGAATATCAAAAAGATCCAATACTGTATCGATATTTCTCATAGAGGAAGAAGAAGCTAACCCAATAGTCACACCTTCTTTTCTCAATAACTCCAATAAAGATCTAATACCCTCAATCGGTTGTATTTTTCCTTTACCTTCTTGTAGGTAACTTAAAAATATATCAAACTCCTTAGAAATAATCTCTTCTACACTCTCTTTTAAATTATGGGCTTGTCTAACATCTTCCCACATTACTTTACAAGATGCTCCGATATACGTATCGTATTTCTCCCGGTCTAGTTCGATCTTATAGGGCTCTAACATTTTATTTGAACATATATAATGAATGGGTTCACTATCGATGATAACGCCATCCATATCAAAAATAATAGCTTCCATAGAAAATAAATCCTCCTTATTAAATTGACGTCAAGAGAATACTGAATCATATCTCTTGACGTATATATTATTCTTTATTTTACATGATTACTTTATACCATGCAATGCTATATTCAAACCAATTAATGTTATTATGAAAAGTACTGTAGAACCTGTCATAAGATAAATACTATCTTTTATATGCCTCTTGACTACAGGTTGCTTATCATCACCAATAGTGGGTTTAGATACAACTTTTCCAAAATATACATTATCCCCGCCAAGCTGAATACCTAATGCTCCTGCAGTTGCTGACTCAGGATATCCTGCATTAGGGCTGGCATGATTCCTCCGATCTCTTTTTAATATTTTAAAGGCTTGCCTATAATCCATCTTGAGGAAAAATGAGGCAACAACCATCAATATCCCTGTTAGTCGGGCAGGTATATAGTTTGCGAAGTCATCCAGCTTAGCGGAAACATAACCAAACTCCTTATATCTTTCATTTTTATAGCCTACCATTGAATCTAAAGTATTGATAGTTTTATAAGCCATACCAAGTGGCGCTCCTCCAATAGCTATGTAGAATAGAGGAGCGATAATACCATCGGATGTATTTTCAACAACGGTTTCTATAACTGCTTTACACACTTGTACTTCCTCTAATTGATCTGTTTCCCTTGCTACTAAATAGCCTACTTGTTTCCTAGCGCCCTCTAAGTCGTCTTCTTTTAATTTCTTGTAAACTTTTCTTGCTTCATCGCCAAGACAACGATGTGCAATACAAGTCCACATAATCAATATATTAGTTACCCAAAAGACAGCTATATGAATTTTCAATGAAATCCATAATAGGAGTGCAGTGATACCAAAAGATAATAGGACTGTAGTCAAAGTTAATAATAAACCTATATATCGAATATTCTTTTGCTTCTTGTAAAACGATCTTTCAAACCACTTAATATACTTTCCTACATATTTAACTGGATGTGGAAACCAATAAGGATCACCAATGCAAGCATCGATAATAAATGCTATGCATATTGCTAATAAGTTACTCATTAATCCCTTCCTCCAAGATGTGATAGATCTTCTCCATATCCATATTATCTCGTAGAATCTTAGCTAAAGCACTATATTGTTCTTCCTTATACACCCAATAATCCATAGGTATCTCATTGATAGGATCTAACCCTTTAGATTGACGTATCGTATTTAAGTATTGTCTAGTGAAATCTCCATTGTCAAAGATTCCGTGCATATATGTTCCTAGTACTCGAGTTCCTACAGCTCCATCTTTGATAGTTACCTCTTCATTATTACGTAATTTCACATGCATAAAAGGTTCTGTATCTTCTTCATAAAGGGTATCACCCATATGGATTTCATATCCTTTAATAGGGGTATTGAAAAGGGTATCTTTCCCCTCTGCTTGGGTTGTCATTTTTTCACCTTTATACCTTGTACGATGAGACAGTAAACCAATACCTTGGACTTGGTCCAGTTGTGTTTCAACTTTATCTTCATCCATTATCTCTTGACCCAACATTTGAAAGCCACCGCAGATACCAAATACATGGGTGCCCTTTTCGTAAGCTTCAATGATTTGTTTATCCATTCCTGTTTTTCTTAATGCATCCATGTCATGTATAGTCGTTTTTGTACCTGGTATGATAACTAAATCAGGATTCTCTAACTTTTCATGTAATTCTACAAATCTTACATTAATATCTTTATACATTTTAAAGCAGTTAAAATCCGTAAAGTTAGACATATATGGTAGGCGAATAATGGCTACATCGATTTCCCCATCAGTCTTATACATCTTTTTCAAATCTGTTGCACTATCTTCTTCCTCTAGATCTAAATTGAAATAAGGAATAACACCTAGAACAGGTACACCTACAATATCCTCAAGTTGTTTTAATCCTGGCTCAAGTAATTCGATGCTACCTCTAAATTTATTAATAATAATTCCTTTTACCCTTTTTCTTTCTTCTTCAGTAAGAAGAAGCATTGTACCTGCTAAAGAAGCAAAGACACCGCCTTTATCAATATCACCGATTAGTAGAACAGGCGACTTAGCCATTTGGGCCATTCCCATATTGACGATATCATCCTTATTAAGGTTAATCTCTGCTGGTGATCCTGCACCTTCTATAACAACTATATCACTTTCTGATGCTAATTCATCGTAAACAGATTGAATTTCCGACTTTAGCTTAGGCTTATAAGCATAATAGTCAACAGCATCTAAAGTCTTATGAACTTTTCCTTTAAAAATAACCTGAGATTTACGATCGCTTGTAGGCTTTAATAAAATTGGATTCATTTTATAACTCGGAGCTTTTTCACAAGCCTCTGCCTGCATAGCTTGAGCACGACCTATTTCGTAACCATCCGGAGTAATAAAGGAATTTAGCGACATGTTCTGTGACTTAAATGGACTTACATCATACCCATCTTCTTTAAATACACGACATAAACCTACTGCTAAAATACTCTTTCCTACTGATGATGCTGTACCTTGTAACATGATGCCTTTACCCATATTAAGCTTCCCCCTTAATCCTAACTGGTATGCCCGATACGACTAAGTATACTTCTTCAGCTTTACCAGCGATTCTTTGGTTTACACGACCTGCTATATCTCTAAACACCCTAGATAGTTTACTTTCTGGTACTAAACCAGAACCTACTTCATTTGTCACCAAAACTGTTGTGCCTGCATAAGCTCTGGTGCCATCAATAAGTTGGTTAATTTGCTCCAATATATATTTCTCCATCAATTCAGTATCACAGTCATTAATGTCTTCTTCACCCATATAATCGAACATTAAGTTAGTAACCATAATGGTCATGCAATCAAGTAATACTGCTTCACTAGTATTATTATTCAATACTTGTCCAAGATCTTTATACCCTTCATAAGTTTCCCACTTACTTGGCCTTTGTTCCCTATGCTTTTTGATGCGTTCTACCATTTCTCCATCATAAGGAATGGCAGTGGCTATATAAAGTACATCTTCATAGCTGGCTTTAATTAAATTCTCAGCGAAGGTACTCTTGCCACTTCTAGCTCCACCTGTAACTAAGATTAATTTTCCCATTAATAATCTCCTTTTACCATCTCGCCCATATCACTCTTATTGTATTATACTTTCATCAGGAGGAAAAGGTTAAATTTAAAAAGCGACACCTCTTTCGTGTCGCAATGATTTTTCTCTTATTCTTTGACAACTACTATAACTGTAGCTGTTCTACTAAAGTCCGCTACGCTGGTGGCTTCTATCTTATAGACACCTCTTACCATAGGCGCTGTATAGAACCCCTTCTGGGTAATCTTTCCACCTTCCTTGTCAAGTATACGCCAAGTTACATTTTTATTATTCGTATTCTCCACAAGTGCTTTTAGTTGAATTTTTTGACCTTTTTTCAATTCAATGCGGTCAGGTTTTATCTGAATTTTAATATCTTCATCTTTGTCATTATTAACTTCTATTACTTCATTGACGTTCTTATATGCCCACCACCTAATATCTATTTTTCTAAGTTTCGTGTTCTGTAGCAGCTTAACCCCGATTTTCATTCTACCCTCTCTAGGGTAAAGAATAGCCCCTAATTCTACTGGTGGTACTTTGGAAATACAATCACTTTCAGCGAAAACAGAAAAATTCCCAAAAATGAGTTGTTCTTCTGGCTCAGGTAATCCTGATAACTGTTTCATCTTTTCTTCTACAGCTAATATAATGCCTGCCTGTCCTTCCCCTAAGCAATGATCAATGTAATCTGAATAATAACAGCGATTAGCTTTACCACCTGCTCCAAGAGCAATAGAAACTGTACCTGTACTGATTTGATTATTCTGATGAGCTTCTGCAGATCTAGGTAATCCAAAGGTAAATACTAGTTCATTCTTGTCATGGTTGACTTTAATATCGGCTCGTGGGTCTTCGTTACTCATTAATTGAAGTACATTAGTAGTAGCTGTAAGTGGTTTAATATCTTTGTAGGTATTTGCTATATCTTCTTCCTCAGATGTCATAGGCACTACCTCTTTTATTTGATGTTTACCATCATTATCAACTAATGAAAGGCGTGCTAAACATAATTCTTTTGATTTAGCTTGTTGCTTTGATTTACTCTTTATAGGGATTAAAAATTCTTCAAGCACATCTATAATTCTTTCTTCTTCGTCTTTAATGATTACTTCCTCAAATTTGATTAAAATCTTTTCATCTTCTTTTCCTGTTACTCTTAGTGAATAAGGAATCTTAATTAGAGGAACCTCTTTTTCCCCTCTTGCTTCAATGGAGAAGGTATTAAGTTGATCCATTGTTAATGCTCTCTGTATATTAACTTTAACAGTTACATCAACTTGTTTCGTCACAGGTTTATCAATAATTAAGTAACCTTTTATAACTTCATTAATTAATGCTGATTCTTGCAATACATGGTATATATTTAGCCCATTATCATTTAAAATACTTATAACTTGATCATTCTCAAACCCTAGGGGTAATCCTTCTTTTAGGTAAAGTTCATAACTCTCCTTTACCTGCTCTTGAACTTTTGAATCACTATAAATTTCTTCTTCTTTGTATCGAAGATATAAATATGTATTATAACTATATCTTACATCCTTATAGCCATCTATTACACTGATTTCTCTTATTTCATCAGCAGGAACGATAATCTCATTTCCTTGGTAATCAATGCCTATACCTCTCTCTATTTTTATGTGGGTATCATCAACTTGCTCCACATTTAGTCCGTCAAATATTCTTAAACCATTGACATGTCGATTGAGTAGTCGATGTTTTTCAATCATGTATTCTTGTTCTTTTATGAAATCCTCAGATTTTAAAGGTTTACCGTTATAATAATAATTTCTCACGAAGGGCTCTCTATTGTGTTCTAGCATTTTCTTCCTCCTGTTTAGCTTCTTCTGATTTATCTATTCCAGTACAGTATTGATTCCAACAAGGTAATTATCAGTATTGTAATATTCTATAGCTTTAAAATGGTTATCATATGTAACAATATAATTATCATTTAGAAAGTATTTTTCATTTAGATTATTTACTAGTATATTTGCCTTCTTATCCAAATCACAATAAGTCTGTAAATCTAACCGTTCATGGATTTCATATTTCTCGTCGAATAAGATTAGACATTCTTTATATCGTCCAATATGAAGATAACATTTATTTTTAAATCTTTTCTTATTGATTAAGGTTTCATTAAGTAAGTCTAATTCATTTAAATAATAATATTGATTACGTTTATTTTTAGATAAAATAATTATATGCTGCTCATGTATTTCAACATCTTGTATTTCTTGATCCTTTATATGTTGATAGAAGTACCATTTTTGTCTTTTATCTTGTAATGAGTACGCATAGATTTTTTGTTGAGATCTAGTAAAAAGGAGTAATTCATTGTTGCTGATCATGAGCTTCACATAACCTTCTAATTCTTTGTTTAATGTCATTAAGTAGGTTAGCTGCTCTTTTATTATATCAAAATAATATATATGTTTCCTACTATCTATTATATAACCTTGTCCATTTTTTTTCATTACTAAAGATTCAATTTCAGTAGAAGGTTTTAAAGTCATTATACCCCTCCTTTTCCTAATACTATTTTATAAAATAATTCAGAAGATTTCAATGATTAACTCATAATTATTGATATTTTTGAAAAAATTGTATTTTATTACTACCATAATCTCACAAAGAATGTTCCTTATTGGTACTAATTTTTTATACACGAAAGTTTTGTTCTATGATATAATTACTTATAATAGCTCGCCCCTCGTCGAAGAGCATCATTTTCTAAATTTCTATCTTGTCGAAGGGATAATAATTCAAGTAAGTTTGCAAAGAGAGGAGTAGTATTATGATGAGACAAAACTTTACCACTGTTAGAAAAGGGTACAGCCCTGAAGAAGTAGAAAAATATATTTCTGAACTTGAAAATATTATTGATTATTATAAAGAACGTGAATCAGCAATAACAAAGGCTGTTATTAATGCAGAGGTAACTGCTGAAAACATCGTTGATGATGCACGTGTTAAAGCTCAGGATATTGAAAGAGAAGCTTTAAATCGACTTAACGATGTAAAGGAAAAGACCATTCAAACAAAAGAGAAACTTGAGGTTTTCCAGAAAAAATATAATATTCTCATCCAAGACTACCTAGTTACATTACGCAGTGAAGAAATGGTTGATCTTTTTGACCAATTAGATGAAATAACTGACTTTTTAGAAGTTAGGGACAATAAAGATACTAAAGAGATTGAAATCGCTTAAAGGAGTTGAAAAGCGTGGATTTTGGAACTATTCTTGATATAGTCATCGTTATTCTATTAGCTTATGCCCTTATTAAAAAGGTTTTAGGTTGGATGAATTTAAAGCAATATGAAAAAGAAGGTGCTGTAGTCTTTCGTCATCAATCTAAAAAATTAATGGTCACTCAATATGTTTCATTAGCACTATCTGTCGTATTCACAGTGCTATATATAAATGGTATATTGCAAGGTACTACTGAGTTTACAATGGCATTTACTTCATTTATTTTATTCTTTTTTTATTTTGGTTTTTTACCTACTTCAAGTGGTTACTGGGCATTAACCAAAAAAGGCGTTTATTTGTATTTATATGATCGCTATATTAAATGGCCAGAATTAATTACCATTGGATTTGAACAGAAAAAAACCGCTCAACCAGATAGTCCATATTTTATGAGCCTTATCGTAAAGAAGAATAAAGGTGAGCTCTTTAAACAAACCAACTATCGTTGTCTAGTACCTGCAGAGGATAAAAAAACAGTTGAAGACTTTGTTAATGGGGAAAGAAAAAAAGTTGATCGTATCAAACTAAGAAGAAAATCCAAACCCTATTACGAAGAATTAAAAAAGGGTAAACGCAATAACTAATATTTGAGAGTATTGTTAATAATATCGAGTTGATTAAAAAACCATTGACATATTACTATGTAAGTGGTTTTTTTGTTGGAGAAAAAAGTGATTAAAGATCACTAAAAACTATTTTATATCTTCTTCAAAATCTCTTAATCCTCTAATATCTATTTAAACCCAACGTTGATTATCTAATTACTTGATAAAATCAATATATAATTGTTTTTCTAATGCAATAAAATCTTCTTCCTCAAAGGTACGTTGATGTAATGAAAGAGGATTTTTATATCGCTTCAAGATTTGTGTTGGTTTATCAGATAGCAAGTAGATGGTATCGCTTAACTGTATAGCACTTCGTATATCGTGAGTAATAAATATAACTGTCTTTTTTTCCTTATTCCAAAGATTCTTGAAGGTTTCTATAATGTGATGTCGCATTTCATAATCTAAAGACTTAAAAGGTTCATCCATTAAAAGAATCTGGGAAGGATACGCAAAAGCACGAGCTAAGGATAAACGTTGTTGCATACCACCACTTAGCTCATGAATAGCAAATTCCTTATAGTCTTGAAGACCTACATATTTCAAAAAATTATCAATATGTTCTGATAGATAATCATCTTTTACTTTCCCTTTAAGAACAAAAACCATATTGTCAAATACATTTTTCCAAGGAAGTAATCTTAAGTCTTGGAAGAGATAACTAATTTTCTTTTCTTCAAATCCTTGTATCTTACCTTCATATTCATTAATTAGCCCTGTAATCATATTCAACAAGGTTGTTTTCCCACAACCAGAGGGACCTAATATGGAGATGATCTCATTTGTCTCTATATGGATACTCATATCCTTAATAACATCTAACGAACCGTATTTCATCGAAATGTTCTCTAAACTATACATGTTGACCCTTCCCTTGTCTACTCAAGAAATAATTCCAAAGATTATCTATAATCCATACTAAAAGAATTAATATGATACACCATGCAAAAACCTCAGGCTTTTTTAAGTTAGCATTTGCTAAGTACAGTGCTTTTCCCATAGAATCTTTTACTTCACCAATAACTTCAGCTGATATCATTACTTTAAAATTCAGTCCAACCGATGCACTTAATCCTGCAATAATATAATTCTTAATTGATGGCAAATAGATATCTTTCAGAATGAGCATTTTTTTTACTTCGTATATATCTGCCATTTGTATGAGGGATTGGTTGACATTTTGGATACCCTCTAATACATTGCTATACAGAATTGGAAAACTAACTAGTACACAGATAGCAACAGAAGCTATTCCTCCATCGCTGAATGTTGTTAGAAGTATAAAGATAACCGCCATCGTTGGTGTGGATCTTATAATTGTTATGTAGGGTTGCAAAAAGTAATTAAAACTTTTAAATATGCCTGCAAGAAAACCTAATGTAACAGCTAAAAATAAGGATAGAATAATACTAAATATCCCTCTTATAAAGGTTGATATAGTAACCGATAAAAATCCAGAGCTAGTTATAATATCATAGGTGCTTATAAAAGTAGCTTTAGGTGAAGGTAGCTTTAATTCACTACCTACAGCTAAAGCTAATATGTGCCAAGTAACTAATAAAAATACTATTGAACAGCACTTAAAGTATTTATCTTTGGTAATAGAAATTTTCATCCGGTAACTGTCCTCCTACTGTATCAGGACTATAATTATGAAGTACTTCTAAGTATGTGTTGATAGCATCTTTTGCTTCATTGGCACCTTTATACATGATATTGGATTGTGGAATTGAAGCTTCAACAATGGCTTTTTCTAAGCCCAATTCTTGACTTTCATAGTACTCACCTGTTTGAGCTGGATTTTCATTAATCCAATTGATACTATCTTCATACATATCTAAGAAAGTATTTAATATTTCTGGATTGCTTTCTATAAAATCTTTGTTGACAATAAGTGATGCCTGAGGATAACTTGTATCTTGCCCCGTAACATTTTTCCACTCTTCTTGTAGATCTAGAATAACTGTAACATCTTTCTTTGCCTTTACCTTTGTTAGCATTGGCTCTGGTATTAATGCAACATGAGCTTCTCCAGTTAAGAACAATGGCGCAATCTCAGTAGCACCTTGCAAATAATTAATTTCTAAATCATCTGTTTTATTAATGCCTATGTGCTCTAGAAGGTATGTAAAAATGATATCTGGTGATAATCCCTGACCAAATAAATAAATGGTCTCATTTGCTAATTCACTTGTACTGGAAAGAGGTTTGTCACTAACTAAGTACAGATTCCCCCAAACTGATGTTGCAGCTACTTGATAGTTGATACCTTTGTTATACAAAATGGATGCTAGATTCGTTGGTACAATAGCTATATCTGCTTCACCAGCAATAACCTTAGCCTTTAAAGCATCTGTTGATGCTACGACTTCATAATTAACCTCTACGTTTTCACCTAAAGACGGCTGTTCTTCCATAAGTTTAACCATGGACATAGCAGGTGTCCCTGAAGGTACAATTATATCTAGTTCCAATTTATTATCTTCTGTAACAGTCTCTGTTTCACCATCTTTATTATATACGTCTGTTGTAGGATCTGTTTTACTTGATTCACAACCTACGAATAATAAAGATACAACTATAAGCATACATAAAAATGTCAATGTTTTTTTCATGGTATCACGCCCTTCGCATATGATGTTATTTAATTAAATTCACCATTAATAAATAATAATGGTGTTTAATATGCTTACTTTAATTTTTATTAGTCGTTATATCTAGCTAATATTGTTACTCTATAGGTCTATTTTAACACGAATTATTAGAAATTTAAACATATCTATAGAACTGTAATATAATTTGGTGTATCATTGAATAAGAGTGGGTAAACTATAGACAATAGTAACCTATTAACTATTGACTAAATCATCATTCTTTAAGGAGGCCTATATGTTTAAGATTGATTGGGATAAAGATAAAATTACATATATACTATTACGAGTTATCCTCATCACTTATGCTATATTAGTCTTTAAATTTTCTATGAATTGGGATGATACCTTAACGGGTGTAGGGAAATATATAGATCTATTATTCCCCTTTTTACTAGGCTTTTTATTTGCTTTTCTTATTAATCCCGGTGTTACGAAATTTGAAGCTTATTATAGTAAGTTATATTTTAGAAAAGGGACAGATAAAAATAAAAAGAAGGAAGATCGTGCTATCATTGAGAAGAAGAAAAAAAGAGTACGTAATCTTTCTATCTTTACCATGTATCTTATCGTACTTTTTTTCGTTGTGTTGACAATACGTTATATCGTACCACAGTTACTTGATAGTATCTCAACACTACTAGTTGACTTTCCCGATGTTATAGAAGATGTAGTAGAGAGAGCAACAGTATTTTCTGATAATATTGTTAAAGACTCTGAGAGTTTTAACCAATTCTATGATGCCATAAAAGGCTATATACCGTCAGTTCTCGGAACTATAGAAAGCTTTTTTACCAGCTTTATACCAAGCTTACTAGAAACATCCATATCAATAACTAATAATGTTTTTGATCTCGTTATGGCTCTCATTATTTCCGTATACCTAATCGCTGATAAAGAACGTTTTATTATATTAGGTAAAAAGCTTAACTATGCTATATTTAAAAAGGGACTAGCTGATCATATCCTTGAAATCTCCCGGGAATGTAATAACATTTTTAAGAGATTCTTTGTTGGTAAGACGCTGGAT
Organism: Vallitalea okinawensis; assembly: GCF_002964605.1. Classification (NCBI taxonomy): domain Bacteria; kingdom Bacillati; phylum Bacillota; class Clostridia; order Lachnospirales; family Vallitaleaceae; genus Vallitalea; species Vallitalea okinawensis. Next base: position 8,957 of record NZ_PQDH01000010.1, on the reverse strand, counting down.
TCATTGATTATCGGTATATTATGCTTTATTTGCATGAATTTATTTAACTTTCCCTATGCGTTATTAATTAGTGTCATCGTCGGTATAACTAATATGATTCCTTATTTTGGTCCATTCATAGGAGCTGTTCCAGGTTTCTTTATTATACTTTTTGTAGACCCAATTAAATCACTTTGGTTCATCTTATTTATATTGGCACTGCAACAATTCGATGGTATCATCCTTGGCCCTAAGATACTTGGTGAATCTGTAGGTTTACGACCAATTTGGATTGTCTTTTCTATCATTGTCGGTGGAGGACTCTTTGGATTTGCTGGTATGCTTTTAGGCGTCCCTACATTTACAGTACTATATAATTTGACAAAACGCTACATTAATAAACGTTTAGAAAATAAACTTATTACAAAGGAAGATTTGAATAATTTATAAGTCTTTTTTAAGCAATAAAAAAGTTTGCATCTTGTGCAAACTTTTTTTATTATAGTCAATATTATAATGACTCATATTCTAATTCAATTACATGAACTTTTCAAGTTTTGATTGTAGTTGTTGCTTTGGTACAGCTCCAACAATTTGATCAACTACTTCACCATTTTTAATAATTAACATAGTAGGTATACTCATAACACGGTATTTTTGAGCTGTTTGGCCACTCTCATCAACATTTAATTTACCGATTTTAACTTTACCTTCTAATTCTTTTGCTAACTCATCAACAACAGGACTCATCATCTTACATGGTCCACACCAGTCTGCATAAAAGTCAACTAATACTGGAATATTTGAATTTAATACTTCATTCTCAAAATTTGAATCTGTAAAAGCTAATGCCATAATAATTTCCTCCTTGATTAATTCATTTTACAAAATATAATTTTTGTATTTCTTAATATTATTATATTCTAATATTAGAATATAGTCAATCATTTTATTAAATTTAATAGAATCTTAATTATTATACCACAAATTATAATAAAAATTCATTATTTTTTAATAACCTATCGATTTAATGTTATATTTTAAATATTTCCACTAATACTTTCTCTACAATTAGCTCTTTTCTTCACATTGTAAGAATTTTTCATGTACTTTTTCTTAACTATAAAATAGAATATAGCTATATAAGTTGAATTAAATAACTGTTATAAACCCAGTAAATAAATAAAACTATTCACCTTATAATTAAAGGAATATATATTATTCTCAATGTTTAGTTTAATATATAGAGTATGATAAGTTGAAAATATAAATTCCCTATCATATAATATAATTACTCACAATGGGTACATATAATATATAGTAATCCGTAACCCAATATAACACGGAGGTAAAAAAATGAATAAATCCATTCGATTAACTAACTTATATGCTTTACTAATACTCGTGATTTTTTTAATTGGTTCTATGATATTAAATCCTATCTTCTTATATTTGGGGTTCAATGATTTGTTGCGAACTTTCACGACTTATACCCTCCTATTATTTATTCCTACACTCATTTTTATTAAGCAATCTGGTAGTAATAATATAAAGGAAATCTTGCGTATTAAACCAATTAATATAAAAAGTATTTTTTTAGTTATATTATTCGCAATAACCATTCAACCCTTTATGAATTTTATATCTGGTTTATCCAACTTATTTTTTACAAACACATTAAATGACTATCTCATTGAAGTTATGAGTCTGCCATCTCTATTTTTAGTTTTGACATTAGCGGTTCTACCTGCCATCTTTGAAGAAATACCTACTAGAGGGATGATTTTGTCAGGATATGAGCATGTTGATGTAAAAATAGCTGCTTTAATAAATGGACTTTTCTTTGGTATGCTTCATCTAAATTTTCAACAGTTTTTTTACGCTTTCTTACTAGGGTTCTTATTCGTTTATCTAGTAAAAGCAACAGGCTCCATCTTTTCATCTATGATTGCTCATTTTGTTATTAATGCCACACAAGTCCTTACTTTGAAGCTAGCATTTGCTAACTTTGGATCAGAATATGTTGATATGATGAATAATGTAACTACAGATGAAATGATGCTTTCTGTCATGGCTGCATTATTTTTAGCAGTTATCTTCACACCTGTAGCTATTGTATTCTTATATTTACTTATAAAGGTTAATAAAAAGGAAGAGCTCTTCAACTTTAGGTTTGATAAAGAAAGTCTTCAAATCCTTAAATCTAAACATATGATACCATTTTATATTACCGTAGTTATATTCATATTAGTTAGTGTTTTAATTGAACTGCTTGCATCTCTTCCGGTATAACATGCTACAGAATTTTGCTTGTTAATTATTAAATTATATTAAAAAGAAGAGGATTTATTTCCCCTTCTTTTTTCTAGGTCCATCATCGTCTAAAACACTTGTAATATCATCAATTCCTTTTGTAAGTTGCTCAGTTACTTTTTTGAAAGGTGTTTTACGATAACTTTTTTGTCTTAACTTATATCTAATCTTTTCACCTAGTTTCATTATAACCTCACAAAAATAAGCCTTTTTATTATTATATTATTTATTCATCCATCATGTTCATTTCTGTATGAGGTTTCATTGCTATTAATCGATAAATAGGTTGTCCTATACTCACATATCGTTCTTCATATTCGGTCATAATATTTCCCTCTATGTACTCTGAATGATGTAAATCTCTAGTCACATTTCTTAAATTCCAGCCTCTTTCTTGGAACTCTTCTATAGAAAAATCAAAAAGATCTTGATTATCTGTCTTAAAGTGTACTTCTCCTTTATCTTTTAAAATTGTACGATATCGATCTAAAAAAGTTCTATAGGTAAGACGTCTTTTCCCATGCCGGTCTTTAGGCCAAGGATCTGAAAAATTGAGATAAATAATATCAATTTCACCTTCTTCAAATACATCTTCTATAGCTTCAACATCCATTCGAACGATTGCCGCATTTTCAAGTTCATCAAATTTGTCTAACGCTCTTACCAACACTTTCGTGAACTTTTCAAACCCCACATAATTGATGTCACTGTTATTAATAGCATGTGTACTTAAAAACTGCCCCTTACCCATACCAAATTCAACATGTATAGGGTTATTGTTTTTAAAGTAGGTTTCTTTCCAGTTTCCTTTATAAACCGCAGCATCTTCAATAATTGCCTTACAATTAGCAAATTTTAAGTCTGTATCTTTAATATTTCTAAGACGCATGTTTCTACTCCTTTTAGCTATATTTATAGCTATTATACACCATTGTTTTCATTATGCCAAATAAACTCATTGTCATCAGGCTTCCAATTCAAGGTAAGTATAAAAAAGGGTAGCATCAATATGAGTAATACGATAAGCGTAAATCTTATTAGCTCTACCAAAGGTATTAAATTTGCCATTAACAATGTTACGATGATACCTATGCATATACATATATATATAACTTGTCCAATTCTTATAATTGCCCTATCCATTTTATACCTCCAATTACATTTTTATATATTTTATCATATTATCCATATTTTGTAAATTAGAAATACAATTAATAAAATGAGCAATTAAAAACACATGATAAGTATAACTCCATAGGAATCATTGCTTAACATGTGTTCAGATTATCTAACTACCAATTTTTCTTCCATATTTAAATATAATCTCATCAATGATCTTGCTTGCTTCATTTTTTGTCAACTTATCAGGAATAAAATCTGGTTCTATTTGGTGATAGTTAATTAAATACTTAAGGTATCTAAGTTGTTTATCCGTAATTGGACTCATTTTAACAGGTTTGTAGAGTAATTGTTGTGGTACAAATAGATGAGGATCATCATTACAATATTCTCTTCTCATAAGTTCTAAAAGCTTGTACGTTGCAAAGGCATCATCAAAAGCTCTATGTTCACGCTCACGCCCGATATCGTAATACCTGCATAGTGATTCAAGGCTCCTACTATGTAAATGTCTTAAAACCTTCCTAGCAATGGCTAAAGTGTCTAAACCCATACGGTCAAAATCCAACTGGTTATTAATTGCATTATTCTTTAAAAAGCGATAATCAAACATAACATTATGACCTACAATAGGCTCATCACCACAGAAATCAACGAAGCCTTTTAACACTTCCCCTATTACTGGTTGCCCCTCTACCATTTCATTAGTAATGCCTGTTATCTCTGTAATCCGATCTGAAATAATCACCCCTGGATTAATCAGTTGCTCATATTTTTCCACTACACGCCCATCTAAGATTCTTACTGCACCTATCTCAGTTATCTTATCATATATTGGGCTCGTACCTGTTGTCTCAATATCTAATACAACGTATGACTGCATATCATTCTCCTTCTATATTTGGATCTCTCATGTTCTAGCAATATTAATTCTCTAAAATTACTCCATCGTGATGTGACCTAAATAGGTTTTATCTTAATTTCAATGCGTTTAAATCCATTAACATGTAAAATCTATTAATAAAAAACTTAGCTTTATTGAATATTATACATCATATATAGTATTATTTAAATATGTGATATATGTAAACGAATAATACTTTCAGTATTTAATGCAAGTTAAACCAAAGGAGTGTCTTCATGAATAATTATCGATTAACAATCGCCTATGATGGTTCAAGATATAAAGGTTGGCAACGCTTAAAGGATAATGACCAAACCATACAAGGAAAAATTGAAAACGTACTCACCTTAATGGTTGGACAAACTATTGAAATTATAGGTTCAGGTCGAACAGATGCAGGTGTACATGCCCTCCATCAAGTAGCTAATTTTAAAATACAGAAACGACTTAAGATCAACGAGATTATGGAATACCTCAATCATTATTTACCTGATGACATAGTGGTATTGGATGTTTCTGAGGTTAGTGATAGGTTTCATGCTCGTTATAACGCTACCCATAAGCAATATCTTTATCGTATTAATAATAGTACCTATAAAGATCCTTTTACAAGAAAATATACTTATCATTTATCGCAGTCTCTTAATATTACGCAAATGAATAAAGCTGCCAGTTACTTTTTAGGTGAGAAAGATTTTAAATCCTTCACTACTATGAAGAGTAAGAAGAAATCAACTGTCCGAAAGATTAATTCAATAGACATTGCCGTTAAAGATGGAGAGATTACGTTTCTATTTGATGGAGACGGTTTTCTTTATAATATGGTTCGTATCATTGTCGGTACACTAATTGAAGTTGGATTAGGTCATATGAAAGTAGATGCTATTCCAGAAATCTTTAAGAAAATGGAACGTCAATATGCAGGACCTACTGCTCCTGCCCAAGGTTTGTTTCTGAAAGAAGTTTTTTATAACTAGACCCAACTTTAATCTAATAGAATATTGTACTAGTGATGTCTATAATGAAGCAGCATTCGTGCCTATTAGGACTGAATGCTGCTTAAAAGTTTATTGCTAGTCTTCATGTTTTGCTATTTTTAGCATCAGCTTAGATAAAGTTTTTCTATCATGATCATCGCCGATATCCCAAAGTTCTTTTATAACCCTTTGTTCTTTATTTTCTGGATCAATATTTGATGATAAAAAATTACCTACTTTCATAGCAATCTTACTCATCGTTTCCTCTGTCATACCAACAGTTTGACCGACATCAACGGCTTGGTTCAATGTCTCTTTCCACTTATCCCAGTGCTGAAGATTATCGCTATTTTTTAAATCCATTTATACACCTCCATCTGATTTGCATAACTAGTTTTTACAAGTAAGTGAAATAAAATGTATAACATATCAAACTATAGATAATTAATCTTTATCATTGATTATGAGTAAAGTTATTTTTTTGTAATTTAAAAACCCCTATTTCTAGGAGTTTAAGGTTAACGCACACAGTAGGATTGGAACCCACGACACTCGGATTCGTCATTTATATTTACATTATATCTCTATTAGTGTGTAAAACCCTTTATTTAAAGGGTTTTACAACCTTTACTGTGTTAGTTTATGTTTGTTTTTACTAGCTAATTTTATTTTTACTGCAACCTTACTGCAACCTTCTTTGATTAAATTATTCTAAATTGGATTTAATTACTTTTTCTAAAATATACCTTGCATATGTATCTGAGACATCTTCAGGATTTATATTAACTATATTATGTTTTACTATATATTTCTCTATTACTTTATCTAAGGTATCATTCAATATTGTATCCTCCTGTTATAAATTGTCCTATGAAACTAGAGGTTAACATGCTATACTTTAGTTGTGAATACGTTGCTTTCTTAGCACGTTAACCATGAAGGAGAGAGTAGTGGCAGCTATCTCTCTTTTTCATATTATTATTTACGATCACCAATGTAGCTATCATTCCTTACTTTCTATTATATTACACTTATTATCATAAAACAGGAACATAAGTTCCCCCCCTTTATTTATTCTTACTACTTCCTCTTTTCTAATTTAGAACTAACTTTTCATCTTTATAAGTTTACAATATTGTCACTAGTCACCTGTCAATCTTTTTATTAAAAAAATATAATTTTCATCAATCTGCACAATAATAACTCTATATATTGCATTAATAAAAATAATGCAATATATTTAAGAAACCCTTTTATGAATCTCGTATTGCAAGCAAATTTTACACCCATTACTTCTGCTTTACTTATAGCTTAGATAATATATTAATAATCATCGTGATATCAATAAATTATAAATCACAACTACTTTTGTTTTTGTAAATAGTAAAAGAGCCTTTCGGCTCTTCTATGTTACTCATTAAAAGATAGTTTAGCTCAGTACTGTTTTTACTTATGGTACGGTTCACTATTCTTCATTCTATTATAAAATTTCATTCATTGCCTAAATCATTGTGCCTATTTCAACCTGTATATTTCGCATACTTGCTCAAATCCTAACTTTTGAACTAGTGAACTTGATGCATTATTGTCATCCAAAACCACATACATAGGCACAATTCCATTTTCAAGACACCAGTTTACTTCATGAATAAGCATGGCCTTACCAAATCCTTTTCCTCTATATTCAGAATCAATAACGATCCCAATATCACCAATTGATTCATGTCCAATTGGATAACGATGACTAACGTATCCAATTATCTTATTGTCTAAATATCCACTAAATATAACTGGATCAAGCTTATCAAGTTCAATATCAGCTAATTCCAACTCTTCCTCTGACAGCCCATTTAAGAACGTGTTCAACTGATTTACTTCATCATCAGTTATCCGCTTAACTATTAGACTAGAGTGATTAATCAAAGGTTCATCTTTCAAATAATAGTAATAGCAATATGTCTTTTCAATCATTCTATCCGAAAAGGAATAATGATCTTTTAGAGCGTTAATGACATCTGAGGGTTTCTCTTTTAATGAGATGTCTAACTTACCAATGGGTGTTTCCATCTCTGGATCTATTCTAACAAATAGATGGTCTCGGAAGTTTGCAAGAGTAAAATAGCCCTTTCCTCGCATCGATTCAACTTCCATCAAAGTTATTCCTTCATCTTCAAATTGTTCAATTGAACAATTGTAGATCTGTGATCTTTCTTCATAGATTCTCTTTAATTTGCTGTTCATAATACCCCTCCATTCTGTATCGAGTAACTTATATTCATAAACAATCCAATCTAGAAACCGCAGTTATTTATAGTAAGGCTCACCGTATCTAATCCTAAATATCATCCTTATTTATAGACTGCATTCATATTCATTAAAATATAATTTAGCTATGCTCAGATACATTTGTCTTTAAGATTCAAGTTATAATTATCTATTACGGTACCATATCGACCAAAGATACCTTTAGGACCTAACATAGATTTTCTTATATATGGGGTTCTTGAATGAGTGGGATTTTCCTTAATGGATATCTCAAACTTATCATGTTGTAAAACGCCAATAGACTCAATGTCATAATTCGAATCAAGTATAATAAGAAGTAACTGATCCCAGCCATCTTTCAATTGAACAGTTCTTCCTAGTTTATTCTCTGCAGTAATAACTTTTACTTGCGTTTTTAAGCCTGTTTTTTCATCAATTAAGTCGAAACCTGGATTGCTAGCATTCAATATCTTAGAAGGCTGCTGGCCATAATCAAGTAGAAACATAAGGGCGTAAAATTCTCCAATTCTTCCAATGATGTTATCGTTGCCACTAAATAACGATGGATACTTATTACCTACTTCAATAATATTTCGTCTAGCAGTTATGTAAGAAGTGATTGCATTTTCTATCTCTGTATACAAATAAATCCCTCCTTAAATTAAACTTTAGTTAAGTTATTTAGTTATCTGCTTGATAATGCTCTAAATCTTCTGCATTATATGCCTTTGTCCAATGATATGGCTGTAATTCTTTTAATTCCACAAACTTCAGTTCATTGTTTTCTGTTGTTACTCCTACTTTCACGTCTTCTCCCCAGTAACGTAATCGTTCCTGACAAATCCCACATGGTGATAATACTTTATATGGTGAGTTCTCATCATCTCTAACTACACAAAGACAATGTGTTATCTTCTCATTATATTTTGTTGCTTCTATCATCGCACCTGTTTCAATGCATAATTCAACACTCGCATTAAAAACCTCAAGTGCCACGCTAATTAAATACTTATTCTTATCTGTATGTACGATTCCAGCCCCTCCCCAACCCTCTGGATATCTTTGTTCAATAAATTCTATCACTCTGTCATACATCTCTTTCTCAATACTTTTATTCATTATTTATTCTCCTCTTAAACTTTTTTATGTTGTTAATATTTATCGTAAAATATGTTCTAAAATCTAGTGTGTCGATGTCTACTAAATAGGTATTACTGACGTCCGATATAAGCCTATAAAAGACATCTTTGCGACGTATATCGGTATATAACTTATGTTCGTAAGTGGATTAAACTAAACTTTACTTCCGTTAATACTTAAATGCTTTACTTGTGGTAAAATTGTTTTCATTTCTTTTATGAGATTACTTTTGTTTAAATCGCTCAATTGTGCAAAATCAG